>JAPHUE010000024.1 GCA_026196795.1 Sedimenticola sp. | reverse complement strand
TCGACGGTAACCCCAGGCCAGTTTCCGGTCTTCTGTCGGATACCGGTAAAGGCGTTGAACAGGGCAGATTTCCCACAGTTGGGATTGCCCCCCAGGGCGATGGTGACCACGATCTCCTCCGGTGACCGGCTTTGTCCCGGTCGATGGAATGTTTCTAACGAATGAGAGGTTGCATCAGCAGTTTGTCAGCAATACTGCTTCCAAGTGCGACACGGGTTCCGGCGGTGGCAACGACCACACCCCGGTTGCGCTGCTGCAGCACGCTGATCTCGGAACCAACCCGCAGTCCGAGTCCAAGCAGGCGCCTCGCCAGCCCCTTATCGCCCTGGATTTTGGTGATTCGCGCCTGTTGGCCGGCGGGAATGTGATCCAGGGTGATTGAGTTATCCAGGGTGGCGGTGTCCATTATTGCTACATCTCAATAAGAATGATTAGTGTTAAACTTTAGCATCGTTGTATATCAGTAACAACTGATTTACCCCTCAAAACTCAAAAAAAACGCGGTTTTTATTTTTCCTCTGATATAGGTCAGTTTAAGGGCTTGCGCAGCAGATCCACACGGGAGGGTTTCAGGAAGTGGGCACCCTCGTCCGTCATGTGGCGATTGAAGGCGTTGCGAATCCGGCGATAGGTGATGTCGTCGATCTGGTGGTCGGTGTGTGTTACCTGGATCATGCGTTCATCGAATTCGGAGAAATCCTTGTAGTGTCCCGGTGCATTGAAAAAGCGCTGCTCAACCAGCTCGAACTGGCCCATTTCTACCGCCTGAATCAAAGCCGTGAAGGCTGCAGTACGAACCTCTTTTTCATCATGAAACAGACGTAGGATATCGTTGAAATCACCGGCGTAGATCGGTTCTGAGATGTAAGCCAGTCCCCCTGGTTTCAGTACGCGGGCAATCTCAGTCAACCCCTGGGTCATCAACGGCACGGGTACATGGTGAAGTGATTTAAGCATGAGTACGATATCGATGCTGTTGTCCGCCTGGGCTATGGATTCTGCACCACCGGTACAAAAAGTCACCGTGGGCAGGTCATCTATCAGAAGATTTTTCGCATGCTGTATGCTATCTACTTCTGTAGCAATGAGCTGTCGAGGCTGGAATCGTTCAGCTAACTGGCGGGTCATCCAGGCCCGGCCGCAGCCCAGCTCCAGTACCAGGCTATCCTCAAGGGGAAGCAGCTGCTGAATAATCTCCAACTCTGTGGCAGGCTGATAGCTATTGGGATCGTTAATCTTCATCATCTCTTCCTGTTGCAGGGATCGGGGATTTTGCTGGGTTATTGGCGATCAGGTACAGGCGCCAGTTATAACTCGCCAATAGGGTGATGCCAGATACTGTGTAAAACAATGAGAAAAAACAATCTGAGGCAACAAATTTTTATCTGGACAGGTACTCGGCTGGATCAGCTTCGTCTGCATCTCGCCCGCCCTGACGCCCTGATTCTGCTTTCACTGCTTGGGCTGCTTACCGGTTTGCTTGCTGGTGGACTGATCGTTCTGTTTCGCCTGGTAGTTGAACAGAGCCAGTCCAGTTTTTTGCCAATGGGACTACCAGAAAATTATGAAGGCCTTGATCCCTGGCTGCGCTTTTTATTGCCGCTGGCGGGCGCCTTGATCATTGCCTGGGTGTTTCTGCGTTTTTCCAAAGGAACCACGGTTCTGGGTGTTAGCTATGTAATGGAGCGGATGGCCTATCACCAGGGTTACCTGACTCTGCGTGGCCTGCTGCTGCAATTTGTGGGCGCCACAGTGGCCATCATAAGTGGGCATTCAGTTGGTCGGGAAGGGCCACATATTCTGTTGGGTGCGGCAACAGGCAGCCTGCTTGGACAGTATCTCAGCTTACCAAACAACAGTATCCGAACGCTGCTGGGTTGTGGTACGGCTGCTGGTATTGCGGCTTCATTTAATACGCCATTGGCCGGTGTGATCTTCTCACTTGAAGTCGTGATGATGGAGTATTCCCTTACCAGCTTTATTCCCGTGATTCTGGCGGCAGTGGCAGCAACGGGTGTCTCTATCCTGGCCTTTGGTAACACCCCGGCGTTCGAGATTCCGACGCTGGTAATGGGATCATTGAGCGATATTCCCTTGGTATTACTCCTTGGACTTCTGGTTGGTGCAGTGGCTGCGCTTTTCATCTATCTCATGAAGCAAGTGGCAGGACGTGTCAGTGGAGTTGCGTTCTGGCAGCGGATGTTGTGGGCTGGCGGGTTGTTGGGTGTCTGCGGTGCAGTGGTTCCACAGGTGATGGGTATCGGTTATGACACCGTCAATAGCGCCCTGTTGGGCGATATTGGCCTTGGTCTGCTTGGGATGATTCTGCTGGTTAAGATTGTGGCCACGGTTTCTTCACTGGGTTTAGGTATTCCCGGGGGCAATATTGGGCCACTGCTGTTCATCGGTGCCTGTGTGGGGAGTCTCACCGGACAGGTGGCGACGACAATTTTTCAGCACAATACCC
>JAPHUE010000181.1 GCA_026196795.1 Sedimenticola sp. | reverse complement strand
TAATACATATACGTTGTTGGGGTCACTAATGGCAACCAGGAGGTTTTTGCCAAGTTTACTGATAGCTATGACTTTGAATTTCCGCGCGATATCGAGCGGAATCATTTTGACGATTTCTGGATTTAACTCAATGTCAGTAAGACGGAGCGCGCCTATCTTGAGATGTTTCTCTGCCACCCTGGGCCATCGGGGTCTACGTGGAATCACAGAAACATTACTGGATGATCCTGAGATCATCTCACTCAGCACGGTGCGTGATCGACACACTAATATCACCCAACAGGTGATTCCGGCTGATGACAAACTACATAAACAGCGCATTCTGGCTTGGCTGCTAAACAACGAGACCTATGACAAGGCGCTGGTCTTCACCAATACCAAACTGCAGGCTGATGCCCTCGGGCCAGAGCTCAGAAAGCAGCATTTAAGAGTGGGGGTTCTACATGGCGACATGACCCAGGACGAACGCAATCAGATCATGGGATTTCTGCGCCAGGGAACGATCAAGGTGTTGGTTGCCACCGATGTTGCCGCCCGCGGGCTGGATATCAAGGGCGTGGACCTGGTCATCAACTTCAATATGGCGCGCAGTGGCAAGGATTATGTCCATCGCATCGGCCGTACCGGTCGTGCTGGAGAGCAAGGGTTGGCCATCTCCCTGATCACCCATCAGGAGTGGAACCTGATGACCGGCATAGAGCGCTACCTCAAGCACGAGTTTGAGCAGCGCAGCATCAAGGCCGTTGGGGGCAAATACAAAGGCCCAAAAAAGATTAAAAGTTCAGGTAAATCTGCCGGCACAAAGAAGGGTAAGCTCCCGGAAAAAGAGGAGAAGGCCAAGGTTAAAAAGCCCAAGCAGCGTCTCCGGGACAAGAAAAACATTGGTAAACGCCGTAAACCCAGTAGCTCAAAAAGCCAAGAAGGCCCCGTTGAAGCTGGACATAAACCGCTGTCCCGCAAGCCAGCAAAGCCAACCAAACCGCAATAACTGACCTGCATGTTTGAAAAACAGGATCTTGTAAAACTTGCCAAAACAGAGATGCCTTTTGGTAAGTACAAGGGCCGTCTGTTGATTGACCTGCCAGAACCCTACCTGCTCTGGTTTGCCAACCAGGGATTTCCTGATGGCAAGCTGGGGCAGCTGATGGCCCTGGCCCTGGAGATAAAAACAAATGGCTTGGAGTCTTTAATCGAACCGCTAAAACGGATACCGACGGTTCACTAGCGACTACCCCAGCCGAAGGTGTTTCTCGCGTAACAGTTCGTTGGTCAGGCGAACATCAAACTGATCCGGAGAAAAACCACCCCCTATCCAGCGGACCATGTAGTCGTGCTCCGGGTGAGAGGGGTCTGCCGTGGCCTCAAGAAACTCATCATAGCCCGGCGGGCCGCCAACATCTTCCGGTGGACATGCACGTTCACCATGACAACAAACAGGAAGTGACTGAGACAGGTCATAAGGGAGGATCTTTTCCAGTACGACTCGATGCTCCCAGGCATCACCAAAGTCATAGATGTAGAGCAGGTTATCGCCCTCTTTTTTAAAGATCTGGCGCAGACGCGTCTTCTGCTCATTCGTGGTGTCATCGGGAAACTGGTCATCGGGTATCCCGTACTTCTCACCATCCTTGATAAACATATGCATATGAATATTGGTCCAGCCCATGGCAATCTGCAGGGTGTCATGCAAATCGGCCAATGTTTCGCTATCGGCAACACGCACCTGTCGCCAAACCTCGGGAACCACCCCGAGTAGACTTACATTCAACTGATAGACTTTTCGTAAATAATCCATATTTATAATGATCTATTAGACTCCTCCACGGCTAGCATCATAACAAGCCGCAGGAAGAGTAAAAGCGTAACCTGTTAAAAAGATGATCTTGCTCAATAGCCGTATGAATACCCGTTAACAGAAAATCTAACCCCTATTATAGAGGGGAAACATAATGTCCAAAGGCATCTTAGTGTTTTTTAAGCTGATTAAGTAGTTCTACCCTGTCATTGACATCATTCAGCGCAGCCTTGAAATAACCGCGTAAAGATTTTTTAAGATGACGTAAAACCTGCTTCTCCGGTATCGATTTAACTGCCGTAAAGAGCGCCAAAGCATAAGTTAAATCATATTGTGACAGATGGCTCTCCCGACTTGCGGCCGCCGACCCACAACTACCACATCCGCCTTTTCTGAAGTTGAAAGCACTGTTAGAGAGCATCAGCCCAAAACCGAGAAAAACGGTGAGTATTTCACAAGCATGCGGCCAATTCTCATTACCCCCAGGCGGGGGCTCGCTGGCCATGCTCGATAAGTAATAGGCCAGCGAGTAGGCAAGATCGCCAATCAGTGCTTCTGGATTGCCAATCTGCTGTGGATTATAGGCAATGTTCAGGAAGTTCTCTGTGTCCGGTTGCGCAATGCCAGCTGATCCACGCAGTGCACCGGCAATTGCGATACGCCCCTGCTGTGCAGGATCATAGTCAGACTGCTGGATTAATCGACAAGGCCAATGGGAAAGCTGAGCATACTGTTTGACCTGCACAAAGATCAGATTGGCCATACCATCCACACTGTCCACCCTGCCGGGAAAATGCTCATTGGTGGGCGTTACCAGCAAGGTGTCGGTGAAAAAAACACCGGCATCGAATTCACGCAGCGCCCAGGCAAAAATCTCAAATTGCCAGAGAATTGATGCCTCATCCAACACCTCACGCTGCTTTTTAAATAGACTGAACAAATCGCGCTCCTGTTATCTCTCTGCGTCTAATTATGCCAGAGGAACGGTATTACCGAAGCGATTCTGGTAGGATTCTTTTTACCGTCAGTGAAATACTGTTATTCCACTACGCCACGAAACACTCAATAACCATTGCTGGATGAAGCTAAATCATGGACAACACCGACAGACTTGCCGTTCTAATTGATGCCGATAACGCACAACCCAGCATTGTTGACGGTCTGCTTTCAGAGATAGCCAATTATGGAACAGCAAGCGTCAAACGGATCTATGGTGACTGGACGGCACCTGGGCTAAAAGGCTGGAAAGAGGTGCTTTTGGAACACTCGATACAGCCTATGCAGCAG
>JAPHUE010000266.1 GCA_026196795.1 Sedimenticola sp. | reverse complement strand
TTGATCAGAAGAAATTTCAGGACTACCTCCCTCAAAGAACCAATTCCAACTTAAAATATTTCCTATGGACTGATCAGTAAACTCAACATTTTCTCCCGGGCGCAGCTGAGACAAAACCTTCAAGCTCAAGTAATAGAAGCATGGAGGAAACCGCGTCTGCGGTCAATCCACTGCGCTGAATGAGCAGGTCAATTGGGGTCGGGTCATAGTCCAGTGCGGACATCAACTGCGCATAATCACTGTCCCATTGCCTGGGTAATTCAGTGGGATTTTGTTCTGGCTGTTGTATCAATTGCAACTCAGTTGCCAGTAAAGGCGCCAGTTCTTCCAAAATATCGCCAGCCGTCTCAACCAGTTTAGCCCCTTGTCTAATGAGCGCGTGGCAGCCTCTCGCCAGGGGATTGTGGATTGAGCCAGGAATGGCAAATACCTCACGACCCTGCTCTGTGGCGAGCCTCGCGGTGATCAGTGAGCCGCTTTTCTGCGCTGCTTCCACTACCAGTGTCCCGAGGCTCATGCCACTTATAATGCGGTTTCGTCGGGGAAAATTGGCGGGAATGGGCGGTGTGCCCGGCGGTAGCTCAGATATTAGCGCACCCTGGCTTGCTATCTTATGGGCCAGTTCACGATGCTTGGCAGGGTAGACCCGGTCAAGACCGGTGCCTGTAACGGCGATGGTCGGGCCAGTTGTCTTTAAGGCCCCCTGGTGAGCGGCGCCATCGATACCCGCGGCTAACCCGCTGGTAATGGTGAGGCCGGCCCCGGCCAGGAAGCGAGCAAACTCAGCGGCCGTTTCGCGTCCGCTGGCGGAGGGGTTTCTTGAGCCAACGATAGCCATTTGTGGATTGTTAAGAATGGATGGATCACCCTGAATAAAGAGCAGGGGTGGTGCATCCTCGGTTTCGGCAAGCATGGCGGGGTAGCGTGGATCTTGCCGGGTCAGTAGATGGCGATTGTCCCCTTCCAGCCAGTGGAGGTCGGCCTCTACCGATTCCCAGGAGGGATTACGCAGGAAAGCGATACTCTCCTGATTTAACCCTTTATGTGCGGGGTGTTGGGCTGCGAAGAGCGGTGCTGGGTTGCCGCCCGTGAGACCCAGCAGTCGGTTTATTCTCCGACTGCCGAGTCCGGGGGTACGATTGAGTGCGAGCCAATACCGAAAGTCAGTATCCTGTTTCTGGCAGTTCTCATCCTTGATCTGCTGAGTGGTGATTTCACTCTTCTCCTGTTTTTGCATCTGCCGCGCTGACACGCCCTCCTGGGTGAGATTTAAGGGTTACGTACCCGATCCAGTACGTTGATGGCACGGGTGGCCTCCATTACCAGCCCGAAGCTGACCCTTTCAAAGGTGCGGAAGACCATCAGAAGGCCTGCCTCTTCGTCGGGTAGGGTGACGGTATCGGTCGGGTCTTTTGAGACGATGTCACGAATCGACTCGCCGCGATGGTCAATGGCCAGGACGCTGCCTGGTTCTAGCCCGTCACGAGCGCCGCGGTCCAGGACCACAACATTGTATTGGCCAATTTGCGTAACACCATTGAGTACAGAGATGATGCTCCCATTCACTTCCTGGCTCGGTGCGGCTGGGTAGAAGGCATTGAGTGGGGTGTCTTCTGCCACGGGCAGCAGTCGATCGCCCTTGATGACCTCCAGTTCCATGCGCGAGAGCATGAGTGTGGCAGGGTCACCGATTTTTAGCAGCTCGCTGCTGCTGATGTAGAGTGCCTCATAGCCCAGTACTTCGCCGGTCTCGGCATCCTTATAGGCATCCCCTGGGCGAACCACATCAAACTTTGTGTTGTCAGAATTATCAATCGATCTAACGTAAGCCTTGATGTCGTTGCTACCGATAATATGTTCATCGGCGAAGGCCACGACATAGGGTGCGCTATCCAGGTCATTCTGATCCAGGACATAGGGCCGGGTCAGGAACTGGTGGATAGCGTCGATGGGAATGGCAGGTATTGCGCCGCTGAGCGGGGTTGATCGAACCTGTGGTGAGAGTTTGACCAGTGATCCCCGTTGCAGACCCAGGCGGGGCTGGCCGTTAACATAGGTCATTGTGATAATATCACCCGGATAGATCAGGTGCGGGTTGGCAATTTGCGGGTTAACATGCCACACATCCGGCCAGCGCCAGGGGTCTCGCAGGAATCGACCAGAGATATCCCAGAGGGTATCTCCTTTGACTACCACGTAGCGATCTGGATGGTTGGGGTTAACGGCGACTGTATCGGCAGCCAGTGCTCCCCAGGAGATGAGCAGGCCGAAAACGAGGCAGGCGAGCTTGTTGCTAGACGTAAACATGGCGATCCCTTTGCGTTGACTGTTTTATTCCGGGTATCCAGGAAATCTGGTCAGATTGGCAGTCCAGAATCCTGTATCATCATAATGTTAGCGAATTATTTTAGCTTTGTACTATAGATTGACGGAAAACCCAATGGC
>JAPHUE010000246.1 GCA_026196795.1 Sedimenticola sp. | reverse complement strand
TGATCTGAGTAAAGTACTGGCCGGGCTGATGGAAGCCAAGCGGGTCGATCTCTACCCGATCAAGATCAACATGGTGGTGATGCGCGACCTGAATCTTGCCGAAGTAGGGGATATGGTCGACTTCTGTATTGAAAACCGTTTTACCCTGCGCTTTATTGAAACCATGCCGGTGGGCGCTGCGGGGCAGGAAGCCCGTGATCGCTATGTGCCGTTGGATGAGGTGCGTGAACTGCTCGAACAGCGCTTCAAGCTGGAACCGGCCCGAATGAAGGGCGCAGGTCCGGCCAAGTATTTCAAGATTGTCGATAAACGCATCAAGATCGGCTTTATTACCCCCATGTCCCAGCATTTCTGTGAAGATTGCAACCGTGTCCGGCTCTCGTCTGAAGGAACGCTCTACCTCTGTCTGGGACAGCAGGACAAACTGGAACTGAAACCGCTGTTGCGCAATGGGCTCTCCGATGAACAACTGAAAGAGGAGATTCTGGCGGCGATTCAGAGAAAACCGGAAAAACATGAATTTAACACCAATCCTGATCAGGTGGTTCGTGTCATGTCCATGACCGGCGGCTAATGCTGGACAATCTATTTGAATGATGGCTTCTGTAAAGAAAATCGTCTGGTATTACGATTTCATCTCACCCTATGCTTATCTGGCCAGTCAGGCACTGGATCGTTTCCCGTCTGATATCACGATTGAGTATCGACCTATCCTGTTCGCGGGCATCCTGAAGCAGTGGGATACCCGTGGGCCCGGTGAAATCGCCCCGATGCGCAAGTTCACATACCGGCAGATCGCCTGGCTGGCACAGAAAAATGCCATACCGCTCAACTTTCCGCCGATACATCCGTTTAATCCCCTCAAATTATTGCGCCTGAATATTGCCTTGGGTGGCCGTAAAGAGGTGGCTGACCGACTCTTTCGGTTTGTCTGGTTCGAGGGCAAGAGCAGCGATGACCAAAATGCCTGGTGTGAGTTAGTGGATGATCTTGGGCTTACGCCTGAGCAGGCAGAAACCATGGTGAGTGATCCTGAAGTGAAGGCAAAGCTTGTTTCGGAAACAGAGAGCGCACTTGAGAAAGGTATTTTTGGTGTGCCTGGATTTTTTGTAGAGGGTGAGGTGTTCTGGGGCTTTGACTCAATGCCCTTCATTAATGACTTTCTTGAAGATCCACTGCTCTTCACCCAAGCCACCATGCTTCAAGCCGATGGCGTTGGGGAAGGCATTAAGCGTAGCTAGCCCTTAAGGGAGTACTTTTTTAAAGGGCTTTACAGTAATTTGTGAGAAAACGCCGGTCTGGGTGTAGGGGTCAGTATCGGCCCACGCCTTGGCTTCTTCCAGGCTGGGGAATTCCGCCACAATCAAGCTGCCGCTAAAACCGGCAGAGCCAGGGTCTTCACTGTCAATGGCAGGGTGAGGGCCCGCCATCAATAAGCGCCCCTCAGCTTGCAACTGCTTAATACGCGCCAGATGTTCTGGGCGAGCCTGCATACGGGCTTCCAGACTATCCTCTCGATCTGTCCCCATGATTGCGTAGAACACTTAACTCTCCTCCTGTGTGGTTGGCTGATCGGTATCAGAAATGAAGCGGGCCAGGTAAAAGGCTTGCAGAATGACGAATAAGAAGGTCATGCCCATCATGCCGAAGAGCTTGAAATTAACCCAGGTATCCTCCGCATAATTGAAAGCGACATAGAGATTCGCTACACCCATGACTATAAAGAACAGGCTCCAGGCGATATTCAGTTTGAACCAGATGGGTGTTGGCAGCGCGACGCTTTTGCTCATCATGCGCTCCACCAGGGTCATTTTTCCTATGAAATGACTGCCGAGGAATACAGCGGCAAATAACCAATTGACCACCGTCGGTTTCCATTTAAGGAATAAGGGGTCTTTTAGGTAGAGGGTCAGGCCACCGAACAGCAAGACCAGCAACAAGGTGATCAGATGCATCTTCTCAACCTTGTGATTGCGTATCCAGCCGATACTTACCTGGGCGATGGTGGCCACAATAATAACGGCCGTAGCCACGTAAAAATCATACATCTTGTAGGCGATAAAGAAGAGTATGACGGGGAAAAGGTCGTGAAGAAATTTCATGTTTCTACTTATAGGATGCTTAATATCCCAGCAGGATAGCATATATCCACTTGTCTCATCAGGTGGTAGTTAGTGATATAACCCCGTTTTTGGCATTTGGTTAGTGACGAATGAATCAATCCAAATCGCTTTGGGTTACAATGCCCGGATGATATCGCTGTACGATTTGCATTCACATTCAACGGCTTCAGATGGCACCCTTTCTCCTGCTGCTTTGGTTAATTTAGCGGTAGAAGCGGGCGTGGATGTGCTTGCGTTGACCGATCACGATACAACCGAAGGGCTGGCTGAGGCCGCCGAAGTGGCTGCAGGACAGGCTATCCAATTTGTGACGGGTGTTGAGATTTCGGTCACATGGGGTGGACAGGTAGTGCATATTGTCGGGCTGGGATTTGATCCTGACAATAAAGCACTTCAGGCCGGGCTGGCAGAGTTACGAACATTTCGTGACTGGCGTGCCGAGGAGATTGGTCGGCGATTGGAAAAACATGCTATTCCTGATGCCTATGAAGGTGCAAAGGCCCTTTCTAATGGGCGTTTGATCAGTCGCAGCCATTTTGCCCGGTTTTTGGTTGCAAATGGTTATGCGCCGGATATGCGAAAGGTTTTCAAGCAGTTCCTTACCCATGGAAAACCTGGGCATGTGGCCGGCGAGTGGGCTGACCTGGACAGAGCGGTGGACTGGATCAAACAGGCCGGTGGTCAGACGGTTATTGCTCACCCTGCACGTTATTCCATGACGCGCACCAAGTTACGGCGTCTGCTAGGCGAGTTTCAGGAGGTGGGTGGTGATGCCCTTGAAGTGGTCTCCAGTAGCCATAGTAAGGATGAAATATTCACGATGGCGAGGCATGCCAAAGAGTTTTCACTACTGGCGTCGGCGGGGTCAGATTTTCATGGGCCAGAGACACCCTGGGCTAATTTGGGTAGACTCACGCCCTTACCGGACCAGGTCACCCCTATTTGGCGTGACTGGCCGACCCATATGGCTGCCATATCTGCTTAAGCAGAATATGGTCTTTACTTTACCTTTCGATTCTTAATACATGTCCCAGTTTTTTCAGATTCATCCCGATAATCCGCAGTTAAGGCTGATACGCAGTGCAGTTGAGATTATTCGCCAGGGCGGCGTGGTGGTTTATCCTACTGATTCCAGCTACGCGCTGGGTTGTCACATTGGTGATAAAAATGCCATGGAGCGCATTCGCATCATTCGTAAATTGGATGATAAGCACAACTTCACTCTGGTTTGTCGGGATCTTTCAGAAATCGCTCTCTATGCCAAGATTGAAAATCAGCACTACCGTATGCTGAAAAATCTAACGCCTGGGCCCTATACCTTTATCCACAAGGCCACCAAACAGGTACCCCGGCGGCTGCAGCACCCAAAGAAAAAGACCATCGGTATTCGCGTACCGGAGAATCACATTGCCCAAGCGCTGCTGGCCGAGTTGGGGGAGCCCATGATGAGTTCCACCCTGATCCTGCCAGGTGAAGAGCTGCCATTGACTGATCCCTACGATATGCGGGATATCCTCAGTCATCAGGTTGATCTGATTATTGATGGTGGTTATTGCGGTATGGAGGACTCTACCGTTGTGGACATGGAAGGGGATGCCCCTGTCGTGATACGTGCGGGTAAGGGCGATACCTCTCTGTTTGAGGTTTGATCAGATGAGTCAGGTATAATCAGCAGATGGAAGGCTTAACAACAATTCAAAAACTTGCGGTGCTGTTTTTGCCGGTTCTGTTTGCAATCACAGTTCATGAGGCGGCACATGGTTGGATGGCCAAAAAACTGGGAGACCAGACCGCAGCCCTACTTGGACGCGTTACACTAAATCCACTCAAGCATATTGACTTGATAGGTACCATTATCCTGCCCATGGCGATGTTTGCCCTAACCGGATTTTTGTTTGGTTGGGCCAAGCCTGTTCCTGTTGATGGTAGAAATCTGCACAATCCCAGGCGGGATATGGCATTGGTAGCCATTGCGGGTCCTGGAGCCAACCTTATTATGGCTATTCTTTGGGCAGCACTGATTCACCTGGGTATCATACTGGGCGACGAATATGCGTGGTTTGCACTGCCGATGGTCTATATGGGATCAGCCGGTATTCTGATCAACGCTTTTCTGATGGTATTGAACCTGATTCCCATACTGCCATTGGATGGCGGGCGGGTTCTCGCTTCAATATTACCCCCGCGTATTGCTATGTATTATGCTCGGCTAGAGCCTTGGGGACTGATGATTGTGGTGGGATTACTCTTTTCCGGCCTTCTGGGGAGCGTTGTCCACCCGGGTGTCGGTCTCGTACAAAGCTTCAGTGCCTGGATTGTTGGGCTAGGCTGAAGGGTTTTTAATCGGATTCCTAATGCTCCATACTGTCCGCGTTTGAAAAACATTAACTTGAGGTAAAGATTTTGAACTCTGTTCCTGCACAACATGCCCGCGTACTTTCTGGCATGAGACCAACTGGCCGTCTTCATCTGGGTCACTATCATGGCGTATTGAAAAACTGGGTCGAACTTCAGCACGAATATGAGTGCTTCTTTTTTGTTGCAGACTGGCATGCACTGACCACGCACTATGAAGATCCCACGATCATCCCGGAAAGCGTCAATGATATGGTGATCGATTGGCTGGCGGCCGGTGTCAATCAGGGTGAAGCCAAGATCTTTATTCAGTCCCAGGTGCCGGAACATGCAGAGCTTCATCTACTGCTCTCCATGATTACCCCATTGGGCTGGCTGGAAAGGGTGCCAAGCTATAAGGATCAGCAGGAGAAGCTGAAAGAGAAGGATCTGGCGACCTATGGATTCCTGGGTTACCCGTTGCTTCAAGCGGCCGATATCCTAATGTACAAGGCAGGACTGGTGCCTGTGGGTGAGGATCAGGTGGCGCACGTTGAGTTGACCCGTGAGGTGGCTCGTCGCTTTAACCATATTTATGGTCGGGAGGCAGGCTTCGAAGAGTTGGCCGAGCAGGCGATCAAGAAGATGGGTAAGAAAAACGCCAAGCTCTACAGCCGTTACAGAAAATCCTACCAGGAGCAGGGCGACCAGGCGGCCTTGGATGCTGCGCGAGCATTACTGGATAGTCAGCAGAATATAACCGTTAATGACCGTGATCGGTTGTTTGGTTATCTGGAAGGGAGCGGTCGAGTGATATTGCCTGAGCCTCAACCCCTGCTGACAAAAGCCTCAAAAATGCCAGGACTGGATGGTCAAAAGATGTCCAAGTCCTATAGCAACACGATTGCGCTGCGCGACGACCCCGAAGTAATCGAGAAGGCCTTGCGTACCATGCCGACTGATACCAACCGGGTGCGTAGAACTGACCCGGGTGACCCAGAACGCTGTCCAGTCTGGCAGTTCCACTTGGTCTATTCTGACGAATCTGTAAAAAGCTGGGTACAGGAAGGGTGTCGCAGTGCCGGGATTGGTTGTGTTGAGTGTAAGCAGCCGGTCATTGACTCTGTATTACAGGAGTTGAAGCCGATTCAGGCCCGTGCGCGAGAGTTTGAGAGTCAGCCAGAGTTGGTTCGCACTATTATTGCTGAAGGATGTGAGGCTGCTCGGGATATGGCGCAAGCCACTATGGTTGAGGTGCGCCACGCGATGTCACTGAACTATCGCTAGTGTCCAATTTGTCCGCCTACTTCATATCCTATCCTGAAAGATAGGACTATTATGTACGGCGATAATGACTGGCAGAAGGCAACGCATGACCGATAAGGAACTAAATCTGCCCCAACACCCCCATCCTGAGCAGGAGGAGATGCCTTTTGCTGTGGTGCAGGGTGCGCCTTGGACGACTTTACCCAAGGACCTCTATATTCCACCAGATGCGCTGGAGGTCTTTCTCGACGCCTTTGAGGGGCCGCTGGATCTCCTGCTTTATCTGATCAAGCGCCAGAATCTCGATATCCTGGATATTCCTATTGCACAGATTACTGCGCAGTATATGGAGTATGTCGATCTGATGAAGGATATCCGCCTGGAACTGGCAGCAGAGTATCTGGTGATGGCTGCCATGCTGGCCGAAATTAAATCCCGCATGCTGCTTCCTCGTCAGGAGGAGCTGGAAGATGAGGAGGGTGATCCCCGGGCCGAACTGATCCGTCGGTTGCAGGAGTATGAGCGTTACAAGCAGGCGGCTGAAGATATTGATAATCTGCCGAGGATGGGGCGTGACCTGTTTCAGGCAGAAGCAGAAGTGCCTGACCGGATCGTAGAGCGGCGTCCTCCCGATGTGGATCTGCGCGAACTTCTGTTTGCACTGAAAGAGGCGATGCACCGGGTAGATATGTTCACCCACCATCATGTGCAGATGGAAGCACTCTCTGTGCGCGAAAAGATGTCCAGTGTTTTGGAACGTGTTAATTCAGAATCGTTTACCCTGTTTACGGATCTTTTTGATCCCGAAGAGGGGCGGCTGGGTGTGGTTGTAACCTTCCTCGCTATTCTTGAGCTGATCAAGGGGTCATTAATCGATATGATCCAAGCGGAAAGTTTTGGGCCCATCCATGTCAAGGCGATTGCAGAGACGGCACACTAGCCGCTGTCTACTGTAATCTCTGCCTGCTTCTGGTAAGGCGAAAAACTAGTAATAGAGCGGGTAAGATACCTACTTTCAAGAGTTTTGATTAGTTGAACGGTCGATGATGGATAAACTACAGCAAATTGTTGAAGCTGCACTGTTGGCTGCGGGTGCTCCGCTTACATTGGATCGCCTTCAGGAGCTGTTTCTCGAGGAAGAGCGTCCAGAGAAGAAAGATCTGCGGGATGCCATAACTAGCTTGAGCGAAGAGTATGTTGGTCGCGGTATAGAGATTGCCGAAGTCGGTGGTGGTTTCCGCATCAATGTCCGTGAGCAGTATGCCCCCTGGGTCTCACGTTTATGGGAAGAACGGGCACCACGTTACTCTCGGGCCTTGATGGAGACGCTGGCCCTGATCGCCTATCGACAGCCGATCACCCGTGGTGAGATCGAAGAGATACGCGGCGTCAGCGTCAGCAGCAATATTGTAAAAACTCTGCTGGAGAGAGAGTGGGTGAGGGTGGTTGGTACCCGGGATGTTCCTGGTAAACCCTCTCTTTATGCCACGACCCGCGAATTCCTGAACTATTTTGGCCTCAAAAGCCTTGATGAATTGCCTACACTTCAGCAGATTCGTGACCTTGATTCTATTAACAGGGAGCTGGAGCTGGCTGATCCGGGTAGCGAGATTCCAGAAGATGAGGCGTTAAATCAGCTGGCTGAGTCGGCGGTGGCTGTCCTGGATGAGGATAATGATGAGGCTGATGATGCTGAGCAAACCGAGCATTTAGCGGACGTGATTGCCATTCACCCGGAGGCATCTGAAGCAGAGGATGGCGATGATTTGCAGCAAACCGAACAGATGACAAATGCGGATAAACCGAGCGAACCCCTAGAAGAGTCAAGCCAGGCCGAGCCAGATGAAACGAGACAAGAGTAAAACCCAGACGACTCCCTTACAGGGTGAGCGGCTGCAGAAAGTACTGGCCAATGCGGGTTTTGGTTCGCGGCGCGAGTTGGAAAGACAGATTGAGGCTGGCGAAGTGTCAGTCAATGGGGAAACCGCAAAGCTGGGTGATCGGGTTACCCCGGAGGACACCATCTATATAGGGCGAACCCGGGTTGGTGCCTGGCGACTTAAGCAGCAAGAGCGACAGGTGATCATCTATAACAAGCCGGAAGGTGAACTGGTTACCCGTGATGATCCCGGTGGACGGTCAACGGTTTTTTCCCGTTTACCTAAACTGGTGGGTGGGCGCTGGATAGCGGTGGGCCGGTTGGATCTCAATACCACTGGGCTGATGATTTTTACCACCGATGGGGAATTGGCCAACAAGCTGATGCACCCTTCTCAATTGATCGAGCGGGAATATGCGGTAAGGGTCAATGGCGACATAACCGAAGAGAAGCTAAAGCAACTGGTTAATGGCGTAGAGTTGGAGGATGGTCCGGCACGCTTTGAAGAGATTGTGGAGTCCGGCGGGGAGGGGCGAAATCGCTGGTTTCATGTGGTGATCATGGAAGGGAGAAACCGAGAGGTTCGTCGTCTATGGGAGTCAGTCGACCTCAAGGTCAATCGTCTCAAGCGGGTTCGATTTGGACCCCTGTTTCTGGATAGCAGTTTGGCTATTGGAAAACACAGACCCCTTACTGAGCTGGAACTTAAAGAGCTGATGGATGCGACTGGCGTAGTATCTGAAAAGCCAAAGAAGAAGGGCATAAAGCCAAGATCAGTAAAAGGCAAACCCGCGCGTAGAAATACTACTCATAAGCGATGAAGGATGGCCCCACTGTAATTACAGTGCGCCTGAAAGAGACCTATGATTCGTTATTGGGCGCGTATGGCCCCCAACACTGGTGGCCTGCGCAATCAGCCTTTGAAGTAATGGTGGGTGCGGTATTGACCCAAAATACCGCTTGGTCAAATGTTGAGCGGGCGATAAAAAACCTCAAGCAAGCAAAGCTCCTTACCCTAGAAGCAGTGACTCACTGTTCACATGAGATATTGGCCGAAGCGTTACGTCCTTCTGGCTACTTTAATGTCAAGGCCACACGGTTAAAGAACCTCTGTGCGTTGATAATGGCGCTGGGGCTTGAAGAGAGTCGTGCTCTTGATACGCACGCATTACGCACGGCTCTGTTATCGGTCAATGGCGTAGGACCAGAGACTGCCGATGATATTCTGCTGTATGCCTATGACAGACCTGTATTTGTAATCGATACTTATACACGGCGTATTTTTTCCAGATTAGGACTAATGTCCGGAAAAGAGTCGTATGAAGTTGTCAGGGCATTATTTGAAACTCATTTTGTTGCAAGTGCAGCAATTTACAACGAATATCATGCTTTAATAGTGCGACATGCTAAACAGGCTTGCCAGGTAAAACCACGCTGTTCGGCCTGTATCTTGCGTTCTAAATGCCCATTTGGCGATAAATAGTATGATTGTCTTACAAATAGGCAAAAAAAATTTCGCCTAATGAGTAGGGCAGTGTTAAAATTGGTTTTTTAAAAGATAACGATGGAAACAGGCATGGCATACGA
>JAPHUE010000132.1 GCA_026196795.1 Sedimenticola sp. | reverse complement strand
TTCTACTGCAAAACGGAAGACCCCGTAACAGATCAGAAAGAGTCCAGATACCGCCATCACCGGACGGGGTTTGGATGAGAATAGCCAGAGGATAAGAAACATCACCACACCCTCCAGCAGCGCCTCATAAAGCTGATTGGGATGTAGCGGCGGTGTCATCAATGTACCCGCAGGCAGTTGCAGCTTGTCCTGACAGAGAGCGACAAACCGCTCACAGGAGACCTGCATCGCCCAGGGCACCGAACCTGGCCCACCCCACAATTCACCATTGATGAAATTACCAATCCGTCCGGCCCCCAGACCAATAGGAATCAGGGGCGCTATAAAATCGGTGGAGTGAAAAAAACTCTTCTTGTGTCGCCGCCCAAACAGCCACATGGCGATCAGAACACCGATCAAGCCACCGTGAAAAGACATCCCGCCCTGCCATATTCGTAACAATGACAGGGGATCCTCCACCAATCCGGCAAAGCCATAAAACAGCGCATAGCCTATCCGGCCACCCAGTACCACGCCGAGGGTGATATAAAACAACAGATCATCCACCTGTTGCGCGGTCCAGCCCGAGTCCGGCCGGGCAGCACGAAGCCGTCCGAGCCACCAGCCTCCGACAAAACCCACCAGGTACATGGCGCCATACCAATGGATGGAAACAGGGCCGATTGAGAGCAGAACCGGATCAATAGTTGGGTAAGTCAACATAGGTAGACATCTTAGATTCAGGCGGTCAAAAAATCATCCCAACCTTAACGCAAGGAAGGAACTATTATCATGTAATGGATCAAACAGGACTAGGACCATCAATTTAAGGGGGTGTTCATCCATGCGTCTTTTTTTCATTCTGCTGTTTTTATTCCTTGCCCACCCACTCCAGGCAAATAATGTGGAAGTGGTCACGGCAAAGGCGGAACAAACCGGCTCCGGACAGTACCATATCCAGGTCACCCTGCGCCATGCCGATACGGGCTGGGATCATTATGCTAATGCCTGGCGTGTACTGGCGCCTGACGGCACTGTTCTGGGCGAACGTGTCCTCTATCATCCCCATGTGAATGAACAGCCTTTTACCCGCGGACTTTCAGGCGTTAAAATCCCCCCGGAAACTCCTTTTATTCTCATAGAAGGAGAGGACACCAAACACGGCACGAGCCCACAGCGCTTCAAGATTGAGCTGAATTAGCCCGAAATAACCGACTTAGATCAATTAAACGAACAGAAGAAACAAAATCTTAACAGTTTTTTAAAACTCACTAGGGACAGTTTTAGGAAAAAGGGTTATGCTTATCCGAAGGCTGATTATTGTCATAAGATAGTAATTTCCTTGGTGTTAGTGCTTGATTTTACTGACACGGCATTCAGTCATTAAAAACTGAATAGGCAAAGGGCTCCTAAGCTGGATAGACTGTAACAAGCTGATTAAAGCAAATCTGAGGCATCTTAAGACGGGCCATCCTTGCCCCTAAAACCCGGCATGGATATGAGAATGTGATAAAGGCCTGAAAAAAAGACCCAAGAACAGTAATCGGTTAGAAATAGGAGCTATACTCATATTAGGCAAACAACAGGTTGAAGAAAATGACTAATGAGAATCCCCAAAACCCCGGGAATCTGGGTGAGCGGATGCGCTTCAGACGGCAAGAGAAAGGATGGACTCAGGAGCAACTCGCTGTACGGGCAGGCACTAATCAGGCTGTCATACAGAAGATTGAAAATGGCAAGAGTCTACGTCCTCGAAAGATTGACCAGATAGCGGCCGTACTGGATGTTAATCCTGCTTGGCTGATGTTTGGTGATGAACTGGCCGCATCTATCCCCCCCGACGCCATGGCCATTGCGGAAGCATGGCACGCCATGCCAGAACCGCATAAATCAAGAATTCGGCAGGAGATCATGGATCTCTCTTCAACCGACTAAACCATTTCCTCCCTGGGCTGGCATCCGGCCCAGAGAGGGAAATAAAAACTAGAACGTCGGCAATACCCGAAGCGTAAAGCACTTTAGATAGGCCGTTTCTGCAATAGCAGGATGGACGGGGTGGTCGGGCGCTTGAAAACCACGCTCTAGCAACTGCAGTGACCTATCCGTATGTCTGGCCGCCTGCTGTATTTCATTCAGCAGTGAACTTTCACTCATATGGTGAGAGCAGGAGGATGAGATCAGAATGCCATCCTTGTTCAGTAGCTGTAACGCCAGCTGATTAATTCGCCGATAAGCCAGCGTCCCCTCCTTGGTATCCTTTTTACGCTTGATAAAGGCAGGTGGATCAACCAACACTACATCAAACCGCTCATTGGCCAAACGCAGCTCACGCAGGGCATCAAAGGCGTCGCCATGAAGACCCGCAACAGTTTCGCTGACGCCATTCGCCAGGGCATTCCCATCGACGGCATCCAAGGCTGAACTGGAGGCATCCACGCAAATCACCTCCGATGCACCTTTCACCGCCGCCTGCACACCCCAAGCCCCGATATAACTGCAGACATCCAACACCCGTTTGCCTTGAATATAAGGGATCATGCGACCCCGGTTAGCGGCCTGATCAAAGAACCAACCCGTTTTCTGCCCCTCCTGGGATGGCACATTAAACCGGACGCCATGCTCCTCAACAGTAAGCACCTCCGGCCAATTGCCAAGCGCCTCTTCCACATACAACTCAAGGCCCTCAAGCTCCCTTGCAGCAGAATCGTTTCGAAACAGCACGCCCAGAGGTTTCACAACCTTCTCAGCCGCTGCCAGAATATCGGCCTTCATTCGCTCCATACCCGCCGTGGTAATCTGTATCACCAAATAATCACCAAAACGGTCAATGACCAACCCCGGCAGACCATCACTCTCACCAAAAACCAGTCGGTAGAAAGGTTTTTCATAGAGTCGTTCGCGCATACTCAAGGCCACTTTAAGACGATGCACAATCAGCGACCCACTGAGGGGATGCTTGTGATCTCGGCTTACAATTCGCGCACTAATCAGTGAGTGAGGATTCACATACCCCGTGCCAAGCAGCTTACCCCCATCACTTATTATCTCCACTGGCTGTCCCGGCTCCAATCCCTTCAACGGCGTCACAAGCGTGTCGATCTCATTGCTGTAGATCCAGCAATGGCCAGCGCGTAAGCGTCGATCTTCATTCTTTTTCAAGCGCAGGGGGGCAAAATTCATAACTGACATTCCGAGATTCATGGATGGGTAACAAAGCGTGGGCAAGGTTAGCAGATTTGACAACAACGCGCTTCATTATTTATATTGAGCCGACATATAACGATCCGATATATATAAAAATGAATACCCACCATCTCTGCCTCGGTATCTTATGCCTTGGAGAAGCCAGCGGTTATGAGATAAAGAAGGCCTTTGAAGAAACCTTCAGTCATTTCCAGGCTACCAGTTATGGCTCCATCTACCCCGCTCTGGCAAAATTAACCGAGCAAGGGCTAGTCAGCTATCGTGAAGAGACTCAGGAAAAGCGTCCAACCAAGAAGGTCTTTACGATTACAGAAGCAGGCTATACCGCGTTCTACCAGACACTGCTTAAATCAGAACCGTCAGAACAGTATAGAAGCGACTTTCTTTTTTTGATGATGTTCGCTCACCTGCTCCCACAGGAGCATATCCAGACACTTCTTAGCAAGCAGACTGAACACCTAAAGGCGGAGCTTGGCATTCTCGAACGCATCATAGCTGATTGCCAAACGCTGACACCCGGTATGCGCTTCACCCTGGAATACGGCATTGCGGCCAACCAAGCGCTGCTGCGCTTGATGCAACAACGCAGTAATGCGCTCATAGAAGAGATCAACGCGGCAAGGAGTCCGCTAGAATCATGAACAGAAAACGCACCAAACAAAATATGCTGGGGGCTCTTTTACTGGCCACAGCGATACTTCCCGTTCAGAGTGAAGAGACCGCTACCCAAGTTACATTAGCGAAACTGGCTGACATCACGTTCTACCAGACTTTCACCGCCCCCGCTACGACCGTTAGTCTAAACGAAAGTCATATCAGCGCCGAAACCAGCGGCAAGATTCTCACTATCCCCGTCCGGGTCGGAGATACCGTGAGACAAGGCGATTTACTGTCAGAGCTTGACTGTCAGGAGCATAATTATAGGGTCACTCGCGCGGAAGCAGGACTGGCCAGCATAGACGCCCGCGTTACCCTGGCGAACCGCCAGATTAAACGCAGCAAATCCCTGATTAAAACCAGCAGTGTCTCGGAAGAGCGCCTGAACCAGCAACAGGCTGACCTGCAGATTGCGCTGGCAGACCGAAGTGCACAATATGCCAGTATCGCTGAGGCCCGACTCAACCAGTCACGCTGTCGCATTACCGCCCCCTTTACAGGTATTGTCAGGGAGCGCCTGGCAGGCGAGGGGGAGTGGATTAATCCCGGACAGCCGGTGATCCGACTCAGCGATCAGCTACGACTGGAGATCTCTGCCCAAGTCTCAATCGATCGGATTGAAACCCTGCAACAGGCCACCCAGATTAAACTGGAAACCAACCAGGGCAGCTACGATGTTGTCATACGCCAGGTTGTTCCGGCAGTCGAAGCCCAGGGGCGCAATCGCGAGGTGCGCCTGCTGTTCACCGATGGTCGCGCACTACCCGGCAGCAGCGGCCGGCTGGTCTGGCAATCCACTCAACCCTATGTCCCTGCCGACATCCCAGTCAGACGGGATAAACAGCTCGGGCTGTTTCTGGCGGATCAGCAGACGGCACGCTTTCATCCACTACCCCTCGCGCTGGAAGGACACCCCGCCCAAGTGGAATTACCAGCCGATACCCTGGTCATTCTAGAGGGGCGACAAGCCCTGAATAATGGCGATCAATTCAAGCAGGCCAACTGACATGCTGGGACGCTTTTTCAGTAATCACGTACTGGCCAACCTGACCTTTGGTCTGGTGCTGGTGGTCGGCTTTCTCTCCTACAACCTGATGCCCAGGGAGCAGGACCCCACCATCAACTTCAACTGGATTGATATCACCACCGTACTACCCGGCGCAGCGGCGGCAGATGTGGAGAAGCGCGTTACCGAGGTGCTTGAGAAGAAGATACGCACGATCTCAGATATCAAGTTTGTTTCCAGCGTCAGCCGGGAGAGCATATCCAGCATTCTGGTTAGATTTGAGGATATTAAGCCCGATGTTTTCGACAAGCGGGTGGCCGATCTGCGTCGCGAGGTACAGAACGCCGACGACGAACTGCCGAGTAACGCCACCACCCCGTTTGTGTTTGAGATCACCACGGCCAATGCCTTTCCCAGTGCCACCCTGGCTATCGTAGGACCGGCAGATGACGAGAACCTGCGTCGGCAGGCCGAGAATATCAAGAAAGACCTGGAGCGCATCAAGGGGGTGGACCGCATCCTGGATACTGCCCTGCGTGACCCGGAGCTACAGATCAATTTCTATCCCGAACGCCTGGAGAGTGCCGGCGTATCACCCAGTCAGCTGGCCGATACCGTTGCCCGCACCTTTCAGGATCTGGCCGCCGGCAGCGCCCGGGTCAACGACCAGAACTGGCTGGTCAGGATCATCGGACAGGACAGCGACCCGGCCTTTCTGGCAGGTCTGCCAATTGCAGGCTCAACCGGCGAGATCCCTCTGGGTGATCTGGCCCAGGTAGTGCGCGCCCGTGAAAAGCAGGATGAGATGGTCTTCTATCAAGGTCAGCCTGCGGTCATGCTGGCTATCACAAAAAAGGAGAGCGCCAATACATTGGAGCTGGTGGAGAAAATTGCGGAGTACGTGGAACAGCGCAATCAATATAAAGACAAGACCGGTGTTAAGGTGGTCTTGATTGATGATCAGACCGAGATCACCCGCAATGCGCTGAATATCATGCAGACCAATGCGCTGCTGGGTCTGATCATGGTGCTGTTTGTCACCTGGCTGTTTCTCGGCACCCGGATCTCACTGCTCACCACCATTGGTATTCCATTTATCCTGGCAGGCACTTTCCTGGTACTCAACAGTATGAACCAGACCCTCAACGTCAGCGTGCTGCTGGGCGTGGTGATCAGCCTCGGTATGCTGGTGGATGATGCCGTGGTGGTGGTGGAGTCGATCTACTATCGATTACAACGCGGTATGGCTGCACTCCCCGCCACCCTGGAGGCACTGCGGGAGGTGTTTGCCCCGGTGACCACGGCCGTCCTCACTACCATGGCGGCCTTCCTACCGCTGATGCTGCTGCCCGGCATTCTGGGTAAATTCATGCTAATCATCCCGCTTGTGGTCACCATTGCGTTAGCAATCAGTCTGATTGAGGCCTACTGGATGCTGCCCGCCCATATCCTGGGGGCCAACATCAGCTTCAAGAATCCCTCTCGCATGCAGCAGTGGAGAACCGAAACACTGCACTGGATTCGGGTGAAATACACACTCATGCTGGTTCGTGCCCTGCGCTGGCCCAAGAGCATTCTTTTGAGTGTGCTGATCATGTTCATTGGTGCCTTTATTGCCACCGGAAATGGCCTGGTCAAGATCGACTTCTTTGCCACGGACCCCATTCGCCTCTTCTACGTCAGCATGGAGATGCCCGCCGGCACACCGCTTGATATCACCCGGGATAAAGTACTGCAGGTCGAGAAGAAGATCCGCGACAACATAGAGCCTGGTGAGGCACGCAATATCCTCAGCTATGCCGGGCAACTCTTTACCGAGACCGCCCCCTTCTTTGGCGATCACTATGGGCAGGTGCTGATTGCCCTGAATCCCAAGACCGATGAGCTACGCAGCGTTGATGAGATGATTGAATCCATGCGCAGTGACATCGAGTCCACCGCAGGGCCAGACAAGATCTCTTTCCTGCGGCTTTCCGGTGGCCCACCCACCTCCAAGCCTATCCTGATAAAGGTACGGGGCGATGATACGGCGATCATCCGCGAAGCCGTGAAAGAGCTGAAGCAGATCATGCAACAGGACCCCGCTATC
>JAPHUE010000152.1 GCA_026196795.1 Sedimenticola sp. | reverse complement strand
GGTACGATCCATAATACCCGGGATCTCTTTAAACTGGCGGCGTACTTCAACCACGATACCACCCGCGGCACGTCCCACGGCTTCCATCGCCATGGCACCAAACAGGTAAGGGACCAGACCACCAATAAACAGACCCACAATCACCAGATGGTTGGAGAGATCAAATGTCATATCCTGACCGGTATGGTGAGATAGTTCACGGGTATAATCAGCAAACAGCACTAACGCCGCCAGGGCAGCTGAACCAATCGCATAGCCTTTGGTTACTGCCTTGGTGGTATTGCCTACGGCGTCCAGTTCATCGGTTGTATTGCGAATCTCATTAGGTAGTTCTGCCATCTCAGCAATACCACCTGCGTTATCCGTAATTGGGCCATAGGCGTCAATCGCTACGATAATACCGGTCATAGAGAGCATGGCCGTTGCCGCAATCGCGATTCCATACAGCCCCGCCATACTGTAGGAGACTAAAATACCCGCACAGATAATGATTAGTGGTGCGGCCGTTGATCGCATAGAGAGTGCAAGACCAGCAATAATGTTGGTGCCATGTCCCGTTGTGGATGCCGCGGCTAAAAGACGTACCGGCTTATAATCAGTCGAGGTGTAGTAATCCGTTATCACCACCAGTGCCGCCGTTATCACCAGGCCGACCAATGCGGCACCATAGATATCGATCATGGCATAGCTGCCATTGTCACCCATCAACCATTGTGTAACCGGATAAAAGGCAATGGCAGATAGCACCGCCGACACACCCAAAGCCCGATACAGGGCGTTCATAATCTTTCCGCCCTCTTTTACCGAGACAAAGAAACTGCCAATGATGGATGTGATGATTGAGATACCACCCAGTACCAGTGGCAGGAGGGCCGCATTCGGATTGTCTGAAAACATCAGCGCACCCAACATCATGGTGGCAATCGTTGTGACCGCATAGGTCTCAAACAGATCGGCTGCCATACCCGCGCAGTCACCTACATTGTCACCCACGTTATCGGCAATCACTGCCGGGTTACGTGGGTCATCTTCTGGAATACCGGCTTCAACTTTACCGACCAGATCAGCACCGACATCCGCACCCTTGGTAAAGATACCGCCACCAAGACGGGCAAAGATTGAAATCAGTGAACCACCGAAAGCCAGGCCAATAAGAGGGGAGAGTTTGACTACTTCACCGGCTGGAGTCATTTCCACCAGGAAGCCATAGAAACCGGCCACTGAAAGCAGACCTAACCCAACGACCAACATACCGGTAATAGCGCCCCCACGAAATGCCACAGCAAGTGCAGCATTGAGTCCGGACTTCGCCGCCTCTGTCGTGCGTGTATTGGCACGAACAGAGACATTCATACCGATATAACCAGCCAGCCCGGATAAAATAGACCCTATGGCAAAACCAAACGCTGTGATTGAATCAAGCAGCACAAATATCACGCCAAACAGGATCACACCTACAATCCCGATGGCCATATACTGACGATTAAGATAGGCCGATGCCCCTTCTTGAATCGCCAGACTGATACTGCGCATCTCTTCAGAACCTTCCGGCTTGGCTAATAGCCAACGGATGGAATAGGCACCGTAGGCAATAGCACCTACCGCGCATAGCAGTGCAAAAACAAGACCCGATGTCATGTATACCTCCAAAAATCGTTATTGATTTATGGCCGGGCGACTCTGTTTTTGGTCATGATTATATAACCCGGCAACTGCTTGCCAGGCAGGGATGCTCGCACTATAGAATGGTTACTAAGACTGCAAGCGAGGGGAAACTTTATTCTCTGAGCTAACTGGACCTGCCTTTGGCAAACGGACTCATCCTAGACCTGCAGATCCCGGGCGGATAATCAGAATTCGCTTTGCAACAATTAAAAAAAGCTATGTTGCAATGGCAGCATATTAATAGTTTAAGATGTGCTAAATTCACTACCTATAAGGGTTTGCCGTACTGCTGCATTGCAGAATAATCATCTGTTGCTAGTGCTTTAAAGACCCCCAAAGATTAATCAAATATTATTAGGTTAAAACTAATGTTTTCTTATATTTGACAAATCTCAGATTTACCCCCATTTTTTCACTATTTTGCTGAAATGCTATCTCTATTTGCGTGAACCATCCCAAGAGGGATTACTCTGTTAAATAATAGAGACAACAATAACAGGACAACCCTATGAAGGAACTGCTGGACCAGGTCATCAAAGAGGCCGGTCGTATTATCGTTGGCAAAGAGCAGACACTACGTCTGGCGCTCACCTGCCTGCTTGCCAATGGGCATCTGTTAATTGAGGACCTTCCGGGGGTGGGAAAAACCACGCTGGCACATACCCTGGCCAAGTTGCTTGGCCTGCAGTATCAGCGTATCCAGTTCACCAGTGATCTGTTGCCCGCCGATATAATCGGTGTCTCTGTCTATCATCGGGGTGAAGAGTCTTTCCAGTTTCATAAAGGGCCGGTGTTTACTCAACTACTCCTGGCTGATGAGATCAATCGAGCGACACCCAAGGCGCAGAGTGCCCTACTTGAAGCGATGGAAGAGCGGCAGGTTACGGCCGATGGCAAAACCCGGTCGCTCCCACAACCCTTCTTTGTCATTGCCACCCAAAATCCAGCCCACCAGATTGGTACCTTCCCACTCCCTGAATCACAACTGGACCGTTTTTTGATGCGTCTGCATATCGGCTATCCCGATGAACAGGCCGAACGGATTCTGCTGAGCGGTGAAGATCCCCGGCATCTGCTGAAACAGATGCAACCCTGCCTGACAATTCAACAACTTCAAAACTTGCAACAGCAGGCATCCAAGCTTCACATTGCCGATGCCCTGTTGGATTATATTCAGGATCTTCTCAAATTCAGCCGTCAATCACCGCGATTCAATCACGGACTTTCACCCCGTGCTGGATTGGCTCTCATCAACAGTGCCCGGGCCTGGGCATTGCAAGCGGGACACAAACAGGTCTTGCCCGAAGATGTCCAGGCGGTGCTGGCGGCAACGGTGGGACACCGACTGCACTCCAGCGGAGATACGGGTATTGATGAAGGCCCCGTATTGGCTCAACATCTTTTGCAGTCTGTCCCCCTGCCATGAACATCAGCCTGCCGGAACGATTTATCAGACGTTGCCGGTCTAATGAACGGGATGAAGCGGTTATAGGAACACGCCAGATCTATATCATCCCCACACGCTATGGTTTTGCCTTTGCATTCGTACTGTTGTTGATGTGGATTGGTTCGATCAACTACGCCAACAACCTCGGTCTGCTGTTGACCTTTCTACTCGCAGGTGTGGGGCTAATTGCTATGCTCCATACCTGGCGCAACCTGCTTGGGCTCACCTTCCGATTGGGACATTCAAACCCGGTATTCAAAAGCGAACAGGCCTGCTTCGAGATACAGTTGATCAATCCGCGCCGTGATGAGCGACCCGCTATCGGCATACGTTTTAAAAAAACCGATAACGCCGTTTATTGTGATATCCCTCCAGATAGCGAACAGCTTGCTAAGCTCTATCTCACAACCGAGCGAAGAGGGCGTCTGCCTGTGCCCGGATTACAAGTATCCACTATCTATCCACTGGGCCTGTTTTACGCCTGGAGTTATATTGAATTGAGTGGCGAAACGTTGGTCTATCCTGCGCCAGGCAGTAAACAGATTAAAGCTGAGATTCCCAGCTACCAGCTCAATCAACAAGGTGACAAAGGTGTCGGTGCGGATGACTTTGTCGGGTTGCGCAGTTACCGAGCTGGCGACTCCCCTAAACAGATCGACTGGAAGGCACACGCACGGGAGCAGGGACTCCATACCAAACAGTTCGGCGGTGACCGGGCTGATCTCTGTTGGCTGGAGTGGGATCACTATCCCCATCTGGATAGGGAGGCACGACTCAGTGCCCTGTGTCGCGGCGTGCTGGATGCGGTGGAACAGCAACAGGCCTTTGGTTTACGTCTGCCCAATCAGACCATTAAACCCGCGCGGGGAGAGACACAGAGACAGTTGGCCCTTCGTGCACTGGCCCTGTTTGGTGAGACAGCCGCATGAACTCAACCACACAGCTTAGCCGTCCTTTACTCTATAGCCTCACCCTCATTACCGCTCTGGTGGTGGCACCCCATTTTCAACGACTCAATGCCGTCATCATCCTGGCCTTCCTTGCCGTTTTGGGACTGCGTTGGGGGACGCTCTACTTTTCAGGCTGGAAACCCGGCAAGCTGGTGCTCTTCACCATTACCCTGATGGCCGCTATCTTGATCTTCACGACCTATCCTCTACTGATGGGACTTGAGGCCAAGGTCGCCCTCCTGTCTCTGATGCTGGGTCTGAAACTGATGGAGTGTCGCAGTCAGCGGGATCTGATTGTGGTGCTGTTTCTTGGCTACTTTACCTTGATCACCCATTTCCTGTTTGATCAGGAGATGCTGCTGGTGGGCTATGTTTTTATCATGGTGATCACCTTAACCGCGCTGCTCGTGGAGGCCAGTCGAACATCACCTTCTGAAGGTTGGCACTTTAAGTCGCTGCGCTATTCAGGTGCAATGATCGTTCAGGCCATACCGATCATGTTGCTACTGTTTTTCCTGTTTCCCCGTATCAGCGGGCCACTCTGGAACCTGGGTGTAGATAACTCCACCGGCCGTACCGGACTGAGTGACAGCATCACCCCTGGTGATATCAGTAATCTTATCCGTTCCCGGGCCGTCGCCTTTCGGGTGGATTTTGATGAAACAGCGCCGCCGCCTCAGCAGCGTTATTGGCGCGGCCCGGTTCTCTGGAACACCGATGGTTACCGCTGGACCCGTACCCGTTATCTGCAAACCGAACCGGTCAGTTACCGCAGCGATGCGCCACCCATTAGTTATCAGGTAACGCTGGAACCTTCTCCGAACGACTGGCTCTATGCACTCGACCTCCCCGAAACATTGCCATCCGAGGCCACCCTGCTACCTGACTTTCAAATTAAAGCAAAGAATATCCGTAACCGGCGTCACCGCTATGCTGTCACTTCTCGTCTTTCGTATCACACCGGGTCGCTGAATGAGCGTGAGCGAGGTTTAGGTCTGCAACTGCCTGACAACATTACACCGCGCATGCGTGATCTGGTCAGGCAATGGCGATCTCAAAACACCTCTGATCTGGCGTTGGTTAACCAGTCACTGCGCTATTTTCGGAGTGAGCCGTATTATTACACCCTGACGCCCCCCCTGTTGGGTAACAACCCTGTTGATCAGTTTCTGTTTGATAGTCGCCGTGGCTTCTGTGAACACTACGCCACCAGCTTTACCAGTCTGATGCGAATAGCTGGTATACCGGCACGAGTGGTGACCGGTTACCAAGGGGGAGAATTGAATCCGCTTGGCAATTACCTGATTGTCCGACAGTCCGATGCACACGCCTGGAGCGAAGTCTGGTTGGAGGAGAGTGGCTGGACCCGGGTTGATCCAACGGCTGCCGTCGCACCTGAGCGTATTGAACAGACCTTTGATTTTGATCTGGAGGAGAATAGCATCCTGGGTATACCGGTCATCTTCTCCACCGGTAACAGCGGATTGTTAAAAGACCTGACCCATCAATTCCGGCTCGGTATTGATGCCGCCAACGCGTCCTGGCACCGCTGGGTGCTGGGCTACTCAAAAGAGCAGCAACAGAAACTGATGCAACAGTTAGGGTTGGGCAATCTGAATGCCATGAAGCTGGCCATCGCCATGATTCTTGCTATCGCGGTGATGATTCTGCTGCTGCTTTATCTACTGCGGCTGCGCAGTGAGGTTAAGCCCGATCCGGTACTGAAGGACTACCTGACATTCTGCCGTCGACTCAGTGGCAAAGGTATCCAGCGTTTCCCCCACGAAGGACCCGATGACTATTCCCACCGAATCATTCGCAAACGCCCTGACCTCAGGCAATCCGTAAATGCCATAACTCAACACTATATCCGACTGCGCTATGGTCAATCTGACAGCCCACAACTGCGCCGCACCTTCCATCGACTGGTGCGGCAATTTAGGGCTTGATGCCGTAATTAAAAATTACCAGTTCTCAGCCAGCAATTCGAAATGTGCCTGTGGATGAAGACAAGCTGGACAGACATTCGGCGCAGCTTCCGCTTCATGTAGATAACCGCAGTTACGACAACGCCAGACCACCTTGCCTTCACGTTTAAATACTTTGCCCGCTTCGAGATTATCCGCCAGAATTTTATACTGCTTACCGTGCTGCTTCTCTGCAATACTAATAGCTTCAAAAGCTGCGGCGACCTGTTTGAATCCCTCTTCACGGGCAACCTTGGCAAACCCGGGATACATCTCGGTCCACTCATGCTCTTCACCCGCCGCTGCCGCACGCAGGTTTTCCAGCGTGGTTCCAACCATGCCTGCTGGAAAGGTCTCCGTAATTTCTACATCACCCCCTTCCAGAAATTTGAAAAATCGCTTGGCGTGCTCTTTCTCCTGATTCGCTGTCTCTTCAAAGATGGTGGCAATCTGTACCAGTCCCTCTTTACGCGCAGCACCTGCAAAATAGGTGTAGCGATTTCGTGCCTGTGACTCACCGGCGAAGGCGATCAGCAGATTCTTCTCTGTTTGTGAACCCTTGATACTTTTTTCCATAACATAACTCCCTAAACCTTAAAGCTCTTCAGGTTTATAGTACCGCTAAACTCTTCGGTAATACCACTTGGATAGATAGGTCGCCAGCAGGATGCCGAAGAAGATCGTTACCATGCCGATGACATGATAGGGGCGGAATGATTCGCCAAGGAAAATCACTGCCAACAGGCTGGCAAATACCGAAATCAGATTACAGTAAAGACCCGCCTGGTTGGCACCACCAATTAATACTGCCTTGTTCCAGAAGTAGTAGGAGAGAATAGCGGGAAAGATCGCCACATAACCAAGAATCAACAGCGTATCTTGATTAAAACTCATAGTTTCACGGTCACTGATATCCCAGAGATAGAAGGGCAGTATTCCAATAGTCCCCATAAAAATCAGCAACAGAAGCAAACCCAGCTTATCCAGTTCTGCTGGCAGCTTTTTTACCAGTACCGAGTAAAGAGCAAAACCGAACACCGCTGTGAGCATCAACAGATCACCCGGATTCAGTTGCAGTCCCAGCAACAGATCAAGGTCTCCCTTTGATATCACCACACCAACACCGATCAACGCCAGCAGCATACCTAACTTTTGCAACCCGTTCGCCCGTTCCTGCCCAAACAGCCAGGTAAGCAGAAAGACATCCAGGGGCATGGTGGCACTTACCACCCCGACATTGATCGCACTGGTCCACTGCAGGGCCAGATACTGAAATGAGTTGTAGATCGAAACGCTTAAAATAGCGAGCAGACAGAGCAAACCAATATGTTTTCGATAGTAGGAAAAATCCCGCCGGCAGGCACGCCAGGCAAAAGGAAACAGACAGATAAACGCCAACACCCAGCGCCAGAAGGAGAGCTCCATTCCGGACATGTAGTTGAGTGCAAATTTACCAACTACCGCATTACCACCCCAGAACAGCGTGGTAAGAATCAGCAGCAGTGCTGGCTTTTCAAAAAGGCTATTTGATCTCAATGGGTAGCGGACTCAAAATCCGCCACGCCTACATTGATCAACGCTGATACCTGAATCTGTTCCGGCAGGGTCGCCACACAATCGGCAATCACCTGTGACGAATCACCACCAAAGGCACCGTGCTCAATCATGAACTGATCCAGCCCAGCACTCTGTTTTCGGATCATCTCCCGTACGATGGCATGCGTACCCAACGTCTGACCGGGAAATTTCTTCAACAGATAGGCGAAGGCAAATCCAATGTTGGTCATTCCCTGAATGGAGATTCTTGGCAGTCCGGCTGCTACCGCCAGGCGTGCGGCATAGACCACATCAATCACCGCGTGATGAATGCTGAATCCCTGATCCCAGCTGTCCTGCACAATCCCCTTACTCAGACCCACGTCCCACTGACGGGTACCACCGGCCCCCCCATTAAGAAAACTGAGATAATCGGTCTGGGCATCACCACCCAGCTGACCTTCATTAAAACAG
>JAPHUE010000227.1 GCA_026196795.1 Sedimenticola sp. | reverse complement strand
TATCCCGTACTTTCTCAGCGGGGGCACCTCGTTCTTCAGCCGAGCTGAAATAAAAGATGTCATGGCCTACCTGCGACTGCTGGCCAACCCGGATGACGACGCCGCCTTCCTGCGCATCGTCAACACACCGCGCCGTGAAATCGGTGCCAGCACCATGGAAAAACTGGGGACTTACGCGACCGAGCGTAATATCAGTCTACTTGCAGCCTGTAGTGAACTGGGGATTGAACAACTCCTCTCCAAACGCCCGCTGGAACGACTACAGGAGTTTGCCAACTGGGTGGCCCACTTTCAGCGCCGGGCCGAAGAGGACCACCCGGTTCAGACGGTCCGTGACATGCTCAAAGAGCTGCAATACGAAGACTGGATCTACGAAAAGGCCTCCAGTGACAAAGTGGCCGAGCGCCGCTGGGAGAACGTGCTGGACCTGGTGCAGTGGCTGGACCAGCTGCACAAAGGCGACAAGGTAGGCGAGAGTCTGAGCGAGATGGTCAGCCATCTGGCCCTGCAAGATATCCTTGAGCGACAGGAAGATGACAGCGGCAATGACCAGGTTCATCTAATGACCCTGCACGCCTCAAAGGGCCTGGAGTTCCCCCATGTCTTCCTGGTCGGCATGGAAGAGGAGCTGCTGCCCCATAAGAGCAGCATTGAAGAGGATAGTATCGAAGAGGAGCGGCGACTGGCCTATGTCGGCATCACCCGCGCCCAACGCACCCTGACCATGAGTTTCGCAGAAAAGCGCAAACGTTTTGGCGAGATCATCGCCTGCGAACCGAGTCGTTTTCTGGCGGAACTCCCCGAAGAGGATCTGAAATGGGAGGGCCGCCAGGGCGACACCCTCTCAACAGAGGAAAAACAGGACCGAGGCAACGCTCACCTCGCCAGCATGCGGGCCATGCTGGGTAAGTAATGGGCGTACTGCACAAAAAAGGGTGCGCCGAGGCGCACCCTTTTTTGTAATAGAAACGAGGCCCGTTAGCGCGGCAGTTTACTCAACCAACCGGCAATCGCCTTCATATCATCTTCCGATACAGCCGCCATCAAGCCCTTCATAGCTGCTGTCTGACCGTTATTGCGAGCACCACTCTTGATATCTTTCAACTGATTGAGAATGTAAGGCTCAGACAGTGCCGCAACCTTGGGGTAAGTGGTCATAATGGGGGTTTTACCCTCTGCGCCATGACAGGCGGCACACCCTTTCGAGGTATACAGCGCCGCGCCAGGATCAGCGGCGGGGGCTGGCGCAGCAGCAGGGGCGGCAGGAGCAGGCGCTGCCGCTACCGGAGCCGCTGCAGGTGCCGCTGCTACACGGGGTAATGCGCTCAACCAAGTCGCCATCACCTTCATCTCTTCTTCAGATACAGCGGCCATGATGCCTTTCATAGCAGCCGACTGACCGTTACTACGGGCACCGCTCTTGATATCTTTCAACTGATTGACGATGTAAGGCTCAGGAAGCGAGGCCACCTTGGGATAACTTGGCATGATGGGCGCGCGACCTTCAGCACCATGACAGGCCGTACAACCTTTTGATGTATACAGTGCCTCGCCCGGATCAGACGGGGCCGCCGGCGCTGCTGCAGGAGCGGCCGTAGTTGCTGGAGCAGACGCAGACTGAGCCTGCCCTTCAACAGCGACCTGCCCTACTGGCTTGATACGCTCAATCACCTCGGCACGCTCATTTGCCAAAACGGGTCCGCTGATTATGAGAGCCGCCATACCGGCAACTGCCACCTGCTTGATCTGAGAAACAACTTTATGGCTCACTGTCTAACTCCTCATACATCCGGTTCAAAAGGGGGCTAACGTGTCGACATCTGCCCCCAGAGGTCAATATTGGGCGCAGTATAGCGGCAACCGTAGTAAAGATCGACTCAAACCCCCTTATCCAGGCATTGAAAAGGCGCTTTGGGATAGACGTCTCTTGGGCTGGAGGGTAATATACGCCCTCTTCAGCGCCCGTAGCTCAGCTGGATAGAGTACCGCCCTCCGAAGGCGGGGGTCACAGGTTCGAATCCTGTCGGGCGCGCCAACTTTCTCAAAAAACCCACCTTGCGTGGGTTTTTTGCTTTCTGGATTCTGGCTGGATAACGGTGGCGCAACGATCCTATTTGGACCTTCCTATAAAACAGACCAACCCACTTTCATCCGTTGTAACAGAGGAACCTGATCGGTTTGAAGCTTCGATGATTCCGCATACACATTGCGCCGTACCAACCCCGCATATCGGCTATTGAGTTAGTAACTCGCTACATGCTATGTAGTAGGTATATTCGTCGATACGACTGGAACAAGCTCATGAAGATAAAGCAGCGCATTTGGGAGATCGTTGAACCCGCTAAATCCGGCGATAAGATCAGCCACTATTTTGATATCGGGCTGATGGTCTTGATCATCCTGAATGTCCTTGCTGTTATTATAGAGAGCGTACAGTCCATAGAAGACCAATTCGGTACCTACCTGACCGCATTTGAAGTGTTCTCTGTCATGGTGTTCACCCTGGAGTACCTGGCCAGGATCTGGGCATGCACATACGTGAACAATTACTCACACCCTTTGTTCGGCCGGATACGCTTCTCTTTTCGTCCAATGGTCATTGTAGACCTGCTGGCCATCCTGCCCTTTTATTTGCCCTTTTTTGGTATTGACCTGCGCGTGGTCAGGGCTTTTCGCCTGTTCAGAATCATACGAATCTTTAAACTGGGCCGCTACTCAAAGGCCTTTCAAATGCTGGGCAATGTCCTTACAAATAAAAAAGAGGAGATGACCATTACCATCGTGGCGCTCTTCTTTTTAATCATCATCTCTGCGTCGTTGATGTATCACGCAGAAAACGCCGCTCAGCCGGAGCAGTTCTCAAGTATTCCTGCAACTATCTGGTGGTCAGTCGTTACTTTAACCACCGTGGGCTATGGTGATGTCTACCCCATAACTCTGTTTGGAAAAATAATTGCTGGCGTCATATCAATACTGGGTATTGGTATGGTGGCGCTTCCAGCTGGAATCATCAGTGCCGGGTTTGTGGAGGAGATGTCAAAGAGAAAATAACCTATTCGGAATCACGCCGCATTGTTTATTATTTCACTGGACAAACCTTCGAATGACTAACGACACATCCTTTATTTAACCAAGCAGGTTAATCCTGACATCAAAGCAGAAACCAGACCCATACCTAAAACTCACTACTTGCCTCAGTGCTGATCCAAATAGGATAACCACTGATCAGCATCCTTACGGACGTGCGGAAAATTTTTAGCTGATTGAAATGCAAACGCGGATGTTTCGATCCGGCCATTTTCATAATGTGCTATACCGAGAAGCAGCCAAGCCCGCGCTCGCAATTCATCATTGTCATTTTTACGGTCAATCACTTGCTGGATAATGCGTTCAGCGTCATTCCAGCGTTTAACTTCCATATAGAGCTGCCCCAGACGCAAATTAAGTTTTCCACCAGGCTCCAATTTTACCGCCTGTTCCAGAGCAGCAATAGTGCCTGCCAATTCTCTCGCCTGCTGCCAGGCATTTGCCAACTGCTCCCAGTTTTTACGGGTGGTTTTTACGCGCCCCGCTTTAATCTCCTTCTCAAGTAAAGCTCCCGCCTTGTAAGCCGCATCACGCATCGCATAGAGCTGAGCCAAGTTCAGCAGGTCACGCTCACTCTTCAGATAGCCCTGCAGATAAGCCAACTCCATCACAGCCAATGCTTGTTGGTATCTTTGCAGCATCACTTCAAACCCTGCCAGTTGGCTCCAGTAGACCGAGCGTGAAGGGAATCGCCGAAGCATCGTGCGCAGTAATCCGGTACATTTTTTGTAATCTTTCAGTTCACTATAGGCCGCCAATAGATTTTGATACCAACTCTCTTTCGGGGCCTCACTCATCTCAATGGCTTTGCGCAAGGGTCCAGTGGCTTTTTTATACTGCTTAAGCTGAAGGTAGGCGCTGCCCAACAGGACATAGGCCTCTGCCGGTGCTGCGGCGTTAGATCTTAACCATTGCTCCATTATCAGTGCCGCTTCTTTATAGCCTTCGGTGGCCATATAAAGCTGCGCCAGATTGTAGCGAATCTGCTGCGCCGCCCCTTCTGGAAGCACATTCAGCGCAAGGCTCCGCTGCAGATTGGGAATGGCTGCAGCGTAGTTTTCTACCGAAATAAAGGCATGCGCCAGTGACTGAAGTACGATCGCTTGCTCATACGGCTGCTCTGCCGTTTCCAGTACCAGTTCCTTGAGGCGCTTAATAGCGCGAGATGACTCACCCGCATCTATCCAAGACTGCGTCGTTTCCAATACCTGATAAGAGCGTTTCGATAATGTCTGTTTTGCCGACATTACGGGGACTGAAAAAAACAGACTGAAAAGCAATCCATAGATTATTGCGATACGGGTAACTATTCGTCGGCACGCCATCAATTACGCTCTCTATTCAGCCGAAAATTCACTACCTGTTCAGCACGCACTGCCATTGGCTTTCCATTTTGAATACGCGGTTTAAATCTCCACTTGAGTACGGCCCGCATAGCCGCCTGCTCGAAAATTCCTTCGGGTTCAGCATCAATCAGAACCACATCCTGAACAGAGCCGTTTTCTGTGATCAAAAAGGAGACCTTGACCCAACCTTCCGTCCCTTTGCGCTCCGCACGATAAGGGTATTGGGGCGGCACCCGTGATACCGGCATAAAGTCACGATCTGGCGGACCCTGGTTAACCGGTCCAATGTAAGGGCCGTTTAGAGCCATTGGTAGATCAGGCACTTTAAAATTCATGTCTGGCGACAAAGTCTTCAGATTTGTGGTCTTCATTGCCACTATCTCCGGACGAGGAGGTGGCGGTGTTTCAGGTGGTGGTGGTTCGGGCGGAAGCACCCTGTTTCTCAGTCGTATTTCCGGGTCACGTTTAAGCCTGACAAATTCCATAACTGGACGTGAATTTTGAACGGCCCTCTGGGAAGCATCTTGCAGCAGCATCCACTGCATCAACCAAAACAAGGAAAACGCAACAGCGGCACCACCGAGCAGTGAAATAAAAAGTCGCAGGCTTGCTTGCATGCTCAGTCGTTAGCCGCCGTCATCAGCGGCGATAGATACATTAACGACTCCGGCCAGACGCACCTGATCCATCACTTTGACCAGCAACCCAATCTGCGCCGCACGATCACCCTGGATCACGACCTGCCCTTCAGGGAACTCAACTCTTAACCGTTCGATATGAGAGCGTACTGCCCGCACATCCACTGCACGATTATCGATCCATATCTCTCCATTGGGCCGTATTGCAACGAGTATATTGGCCTGCTCCTGCTGTTGCGCTGTATTGGCGCTGGGGCGATTGACCTCGACGCCAGACTCCTTGACGAAAGAGGTGGTTACCACAAAGAAAATCAACATAATGAAAACAACATCCAGCATCGGCGTGAGATTGATCTCAGACTCCGCACTGTCACCGTTACCATGCCAATGTCGCCGCATACCTTGTTCCTCAATCAAGCGTCAGCCGGTCGGCGAGTTGCCCTACCCGACTACGGACTTCACGCTGAAGATCAACCCTGAAATAGAGCCCGGGAATCGCTACCATCATGCCCGCCATGGTTGGGATGGTAGCCTTTGAGATACCGGACGCCATGGCACGCGCATTACCGGTTCCCAGGATGGCGATGACATCGAATACCCCCATCATGCCAGTGACTGTACCCAGCAGTCCGAGCATGGGACAGAGCGCCACCAGCAGCCGTATGACTGGCAGGGTACGACTCAAGCGGACCTGGGCATCGGAGATCATCGCCTCCCGAATACGCAGGGCAGACCAGCTGTGTCGTTCAGGCCGGTCGCACCAACCGCGAACCAACTGTCCCATCTCGCCTGGATAATTCCTGTGGATATACCAGTAGCGCTCGATCGTCAGCGCAGCAAGCAGAAAGGCCGCAAAACCAATCAGCCATAAAACAGGACCACCGGTCTCAAGGAAGCTGTGAACGCCTCCCAGTACACCACTCATCGTTCCTGTTCCGCACGCATGGCTACCAGGCCAGCTGACTGTTCATCCAGAATCTGTACCAGCAGACGACTACGCGTGGCGACAAGCGAGTGCATAAAGAGCAGTGGAATAGCGACAATCAAACCCAATGCAGTTGTAACCAGCGCCTGGGATATACCATTAGCCATCAACTTTGGATCACCTGTACCAAAAAGACTGATCGACTGAAAGGTAACGATCATCCCCACCACAGTACCCAGCAACCCCAACAGTGGAGCTACACCAGCCAGCAGTTTGACCAGCCCCTCACCGCGCACTAAACGTGGCACTTCTCTTAACACCGCTTCATCTATCTGTAATTCTAGATTTTTTGGATCACCTTCCTGATCAACCCGGGCAAGCATCAACACCCGGCCTAGCGGATTATCTGCTGCTGGTTGCGTGAGCGTGCGAAGTTGCCTGCGAATCTTATGCCCGACCAAGGATAGATAACCCAGCCGCACGATCACAATCAACAAACCAAGTGCACCCAGTGCGAGAATGACGTAACCCACAATACCTCCCTGGTGCAGCCGCTCGATAAGATCCGGGGTCTCGACCAGCATGCCAAGCAGCACACCCCTTGTTGGATCAATAGCCAGTGGCGCATAACCATCTGGAGTCGCCATGAAGCTCGCAGCCAACGCTCGATCAGAATCTGCAGGCTGCCGACTCAGTTCAACAAACCGGCCACTCTCTGGTTGGAATTTCAAATAGCGGTCAGACTCAATGGCATTGAACAGTCCGATACGGACGATTTCACGCTCATTGGTGACCCCATCAACACCCACCACCTGCGCCGGAAACCGCACCACCCTACCCGACTCCACTATCTCCTGCTGCATCAGCAGCCAAAGCCGTTCAAGCTCGGTAATATCGGGCAACTTCTTGCTTTCACCCAGCAATTTAAACCAGGCTGCTCGATCAGGATACTGCCCAGAGACCAGTGAATCCTGAAGTGTGGTTGTCAGATCTTTGGCTACCTGTTTTACGGCACCAAACAGCTCACCCAAGTCGCCCGTTTGTTGTGAGAGTTCCGTTTCTAATTCGACAAGCGATGACTCATTAGTTTCAAAAGTCGTTTTTAATGTCGCACCCCGTAACCGCTCTATCTCAACCTGCTCTCGAAGTTGCTCAAGCAACTGTTTCTGCTCAGCTCGTTTGGCTAAAAAAGTCTGTTCCCGTAGCTCTCTGACGGACTGATCATGCTGCTGTGCTTGCTGTGCCTGACGTAACAGGTGATCAAGATGGGTAGGATGCTCAGCCAATAACAGATTGAAACAAAGCAGACTGCTGATGAAAAACAAGAACCGTACAATCACGGCAGGACCCCCTGCGCAGCTGCAACCGGTAAACGAACCAAGTCAGGAGCGGCTTGCTTTCTGGCAATCTGCGAACCACGCCTGACTGCTGTTAAAAAAGCATCCGGCAGCACCTGCCATTGAGCATCTGCGGCATGCCAGTGACCTGTCTCCTGTCGATCCAGCGTTTGATAAAAAAGCCCCATTCGGCCAAAGCGCAACAGGTCAACTGAACGCCGACCACCCTCAAGATTCACTTCATCCCGGTAGGACTCAATGGTACGGCCATAGGCCATCTCAATCTGGTAGGCCTCCAGTAGACGTCGATATTTCTCACCCATTGAGATATCGGCGCGATCCATCAACGCCTTCAGCTGTTTAATACGCAATCTGCGCTCATCCGGTAAGAAAGGAATATCCGCCGCTACCAGTTCCTCCAGCCAGTGAACCATTCGTAACGTCAAAGGCACAATCTCTCGCTGGGTCAGCTCCAGTGCTTTCATCTGCTGTTGGATTGAATCAATCTCTTGCTGTTGCGAAGAAACAATACGATCAAGTTGATCGTTATAGATAACGGTCACTTCAAGTTCCCGGCTTAACCGCTGATACTCCTCCAGCATGGCTCGTGTTTCATCATCCAGCTGATCTATCTGTTTTTGAACAACTGCTTCCTGCTGATTATTGTTAACCGTTGTGTCGATAGAGCGAGTTAAAGGATCTTGGGCTGCCATCACATCCGCAATACAAAAGAGCAAAGTAGCAACCACCAACAATTTCACTGATATGCAGGATTTAGAAATTCTCATCTCAATAATGGCATCCATTAACATCTCTACGCTCTGCATGATTATTATTTCTTTTTACTTGCTTTAAACCAACGCTCAAGTACCGCTTCACTCAGGACACCACTCTGGGCCAGACGCCGATGATCCGCAGAATAAAAGTAGGCACGTGGTAGTTCACCAAACCAGTCAGGATCAATTTGATAGCGTAGCCGCTCGGTAAAATCATCACTGAATATTCTGTTTTCAAACTGATCTAGATGATTGTCAGCGATGATCTTCCAGACTGAATCTGGATTCATCTGATCATCTGTGGAAACAAGCACCAGATTACGCTGGCTAAACCGGCTCCGCATTTCACCTAACTGATGCAACTCTTTCATACAGGGCGGACAATCAATAGACCACAGTACCAGCAGAAAAGGCTCACCTTTGCGACTTGTTGTAATCTGCTCCATGCTGCCGGATACAAACGCAGTCATCTCCGCATGCAACACCATGGGCAGGCATAACAACAACCCAGCAAAAAAACTAGTGCGTGTGACTTGCATGCTGATTACTCGTCAAAACAGGTAAAATACGATACCCCTCTGCGAGGGTATGCCAGGAGAGCGACACCTCCTTGCCCTGTGTAACAAACATGGGGTGATCCGATCCACTAGCCGTTTCCGCAATAATTTCAGGCGCACTCCAGCTATCGCCATTATCAATGGAACGGCTCACTACCAACTCAGTCTCTGTCCCATTGAAGCGTTTCCATGCGGTATAGACCGTTCCCGCAGAAGTCACCACCTGCGGACGGGATGAACCACCCTTTATATCCAGGGTATGTTCACGCTCAATCAGCTGCGTTTCCATATCAAAGCGCCCGTACATCAATCCTTTGTTTCGTGCCCCCTGTGTAAACCAGGTCAGATGTATTTTGTTATCACGCCCAACAGACAAGTCAGGGCCATGATGAGGACAGCCCTCTACCTGCCACTCATCATTCGTCGCCCTAACTGGAAAGGGGCTTGCTGAATTTGATTCGTCGTTCAGGTAGGCGATGGCATGGTCACGAATATTTGTCGGGTAGACATGTCGCCATAGGGCAATAACACGACCATAGGCGTCTACATCCATGGCAATTCGACAGCATTCACAACTGTGGTCTGCAAGTTTTTTATTGGGTTCAAAGGATCGACCCTGATCTTTTGAAACGGCGTAATAGATAGCCGCACCGGCATAGGGTTTATTTGTTTTCTTTGCCGCAGCCAGGTCCCGCTTATCAATCCAGGCAATGGAGATATCACCACGCTGATCAACCACCATGGAATCAAAACGATGACTTATGGGGGCCAGGTCATCATTCACCATGATGGGGGCAGTAAAGGTTTTCCCACCATCCAGTGAACGGGAGAAACGAATATGGCCGGCATACTTCCCTTCCGCCTTTTGAGTCCAACTGATATAGATTTCACCCTGTTGCCCCTGTGCGATTTTGGGACGATTTTCACCATCGCTATAGATCAGTTCAGGTATAGTATTAACAGCTACAGGTGGCAAAAAGGTTTTTCCCTCATCAACCGACTGACTGACATAAATATGCCCGTTCTGAACAAACACAAACCATGCTTTACCATCTTCACCCAATAAGGGGGCAGGCGTTTGCCCGCAGTGAATAGATGGCAGTGTTGCCACACCCTGACACTGCTTTAACTGACTTCCCGAGGATCCAGGCTTGTGTTTATGATCCATTGCCAACACATCAGCCGACAGCCATACACCCAAACAGAACAATAGTACCCGTTGCATTTTTTGGTCCTGCCTAGAAGTCTATGCTGCCTTCCAGATAGAAGGTGCGTTGTGGCCAGGGGTGCGCAACAAACGCCACCTCATCTGTCACGTTGTCAATACCAAATCCAATGCGACTATTGGCTGTAGGTCGGTAGTTGGCCTTCAAATCCAAAAACAGATACTTGTCCTGCCCACCAAACACCTCATTCGTGGTATCCGTGTTATCTAGCCTGCCATAGCTGTCACTTGCATAGCGCACACCAGCGGAGGTATCCCATCGATGGGTGAAGTTATAGGTCAGCAGCATATTAACTCGCCAGTGAGGCATACGTGGAAAGTCATTTCCCACCACACTGGTATTGGCGCTGTGCTTGGTAACCTCACTGTCGGTGTAGGTCACATTGAAGCGCGCATCCAGCTTGCTATCAAAAACCTTGTTCTGCTGTAAAACAAACTCAAGACCAGTGGTCGTAACCTCTTCGACGGGCAGGAACGATGAAACGGTTGAGCTATCTGGTAACGTAATTGACTGATTGAAAATCACATCATCAACTTTCTCATGAAACAAGTTAAATCGCATGAAACCACCTGTAATTTCACGCTCTGCCATCAAATTATGATGAATACCCACTTCAGGCTTCAGATCAGCATCCGCAATGCTGGTGCTGTTGGTCGCCTCTTCATTCTTATAGAGCTCTTCAACAATGGGAAAGCGGTAGGCCTTGGCTACAGAGTAGCGATACTTCCAGGGGCCGCTGGGTGTGAAGCCCAATGAAAGTTTTGGAGAGAATCCATCTTCTGTACGATCGGCATAATCTTCGATATCACCACCATAGCGGTAATAGAAACCATCCATCATGTTCCACTGCTCATAACGTCCGCCAAGCGCCAGATCCCAATCCGGTGTAAAGTCCCACCCCCACTGCGCAAACAGCGCCTGAGTAGACGTCTTACCACCTGTAGAGGTGCGACGAGATGTTTTTTCACCGGCAGCATAGTCGTTGGAGTTATAGTCATGGATTTGCAGACTGTAACGATCATAATGATAGCCCGTTACAAAGGACATATCGTTTCGCCCCATAAACTGCTGGGTGCGGGTCTTCAGGTCAAGGGTAATCCAACCGGTATCTTCATATTCCGAAACTCGACCCGCCGCGGTGTAGGCTGGGTCAGAGGGATTCCGACTTGATGTCCGGGTCTGATCTTTCATGACATCGAAGAAACTAAAGTCCACTGTCATATCCCAACCACTACTGCCCATTGGGCCCTCCAGCCCAATGCCCAACAACGCCGTCTGACGATTGTTATCACTTATCGCAAAACGACTACTGCTTACCGAGAAGGCATTGCCATTTATAACAGCAGCGCCGCTCCAGAAAGGATTACCGCTCGCGTCCAGCAAGTAATTATTTGGGCGTGTCTCTTTATCCCGGTCTTCAAATGCAACGGTCATCAATGCCAACCAGTCCTGAAACTCATAGCCCAATTTTATTTTGGTCAGATCGGTCGTCACCTCTTCGCCACCGGTATCGGCATAATTCATTACCGAACCACCGGTCGAGGTCAGGCCAGCAATCGCACCCGTCACCGCAGTTTCACCACCTACAGGCGTCGTAATAGTGTTGTAACGAAAGCTTTGGGGTTGGCTTTTATTGGCTAGATGATTGTGAAAAACATAGACACTCAGGTCATCAAACTTATCACCGTAAGAGAGGAACTCACGATGTCCGACAAAGGTGTCGTCGGTTCCCAGGTGTTGGAAGTCCTGGGCAAAGATACCGGCTTCGGCATGAAACTCCTGCTCAGTTGGTAACCGAGTCTCAATATTGATAACACCACCCATGGCATTACCGCTGTATTCAGCCGAGAACGGACCATACACCACTTCCACGGCCTGCGTCTCATCAGGTGACACCAATGACCAGCGTGGCGCACCGCTCCACTGGCTTTGCAGTAGGTAGTGCAGCGGCAAACCATCCGCATAGACCATAGACCGAGTCGTCTGGAACATATTGGAACCACGTATTCCTACTGTTCCATTTGAGTCTCCAATATAACGCCGGCGTACTACCAAACTGGGTTCATACTTAATGAAGTCCTCAACTGTTGTGGCATTAATTCCCTCCACCTCTATATCGGTGATCCGTGTACTGGGGCTGGCATAGTGTGTGGTCAAAGCAGGCTGTGTTTCGCCTTCGACTACAAGCTCATCCATGGTTGTTACTGATTGTTCTGATAACACCATGTGGGAGTAGAGCACCATACTGATGCCAAGAACTAACGGATGTATTGGATACTTCATGAAAGGTTCCACTTAAATCTATAAATTTATTCTGCTTTGCCGGACTAGCGACAGGAGCATATAGGGGCGCCTATATTTGAAGAGTAAGTGTCATAAGTCCACCAGCGAAGAGTGGCTATTGAAGGTAAAGCAGGGCCATTCTAAAAACTTTCTATTTATTGTGTGAAATGACACAAGTGATTTCGCGCTTTAACCCAAACAACCAAGCCACCTTATAACTTTATGATCTGGCATAATGTGCCCTATAGACTCTGTTTCTGTGAAAGCAATCAGTCAGTCAACTTTCCCAATACCCCTACACCTGTTAGGTTGTTATCATCCAGTGACTCATACAAGCTTCTAGACAACAGAGTCATGAGCTGTCAGTTCACCACGTGGTGCCGTAACCCATGAAGCCTCTCTACATCATTAGCCATGTTGCCTGTAGTCGTCCTGGCTATCTGTGTGACTACCTGGATAAACGCGATATTCCATATACACGTATCAGCATGGAATCGGGCGACACCCTCCCTTCACCCGACACGCTCTCCGGTCTCGTGTTGTTAGGTGCCCCTATCAGCGTGAACAGTGACCAGCCCTGGATTGAACAGGAGATCGCGCTGGTACACGACTGCGTTGAAAATGAGATACCGGTGTTTGGTATCTGCTTCGGAGGCCAACTCATCAGCAAGGCCTTTGGCGGCAAGGTATTCCCCTCATCCGTCATGCAGATTGGCTGGCACCCGGTTTCAATAACAGAGCAACGTCACCTGCTGTTCAACGGCGCTGAGTTGCCCGATGTATTTGATGCCTTTGAGTGGCACGAGGAGAGTTTTTCCCTCCCTACCGGTGCAATGCCTTTATTCAGTGGCGACCAACCCGGAAACCAGGGTTTTCTCTACAAAAGCTGCCTGGCCGTTCAATTCCATCCCGAAGTGACAGGAGAGATTATCGAGGAGTGGGTGGCACGCTATGAGGCCTGTGTCGAGAAACCGTTAGAAGGCATTCAGGATCACCGCGAGATGCTGCAGGATGTCGACAACAAACTGGCAGCCATGCGGCAGATGACGGATCACTTATTTGACTGGTGGATCGCCCAGACCCGCGCTATTGGTTAATCCCCAAAAAATCCATTGTCTTTGTCCGGTTTCGAAACACACCGCGGCAGCAGTTTCGGTTAGAATGGGGGTTTGCCGCTCACTGGCAGTCACTTTATTTACGATATTCAGATAGGAATATCTTCACAAGATTCAATAATCAGCAGGATTACCACTATGCAATACAGCCCGTTTAACCCCCCGGTTCGCACCCTGATGGGCCCAGGCCCTTCTGACGTTCATCCGCGCATTCTCGAAGCCATGTCCAGACCGACTATCGGTCATTTGGACCCCGCCTT
>JAPHUE010000095.1 GCA_026196795.1 Sedimenticola sp. | reverse complement strand
GAGATGGTTTCAACCGCAGCAGCAGAAGCCAATCTCAACATGATGGTCGACTATGACTCCAAGAACCCGAAGGCACTGAAGAGCCTGCTGGGCAAAGGTGTCGAGATGCGCGAGTACTCCAAAGAGATTATGGATGCTGCACGTAAAGAGGCCTGGGGACTCTACGACGAACTCTCAGCCAGTAATCCTCAATTCAAAGAGATCTATGATGAGTGGAAGTTGTTCAAAGCGGACTCTGATGCCTGGTTCAGTACGGCAGAAACATCTTATGCCAGCTTCAACTTCAAGTAATCTAGTCTGATTACCCATTAAAAAACCCCCACTGCATACGCAGTGGGGGTTTTTCTTTTAGGATCTGACGGCCCTAATAGGACTGACCGACCCCCATACTCAACAACCCTGTCACTAATTGCGGGAAATAGAACAGCGACATCAAGCCAATCAGCTGAATAATAATAAACGGTATAGCGCCTCGATAGATATCCGCTGTCGAAACAGACTTGGGTGCCACACCCCGCAGATAGAACAACGAGAAACCAAACGGTGGCGTCAGGAAAGAGGTCTGCAGATTCATACCAATCATCACACCAAACCAGACCAACGCCATTCGTGCCGGCTCATCGAACTCTGAGAACATGGGGGCAAGTATACGTACCACCACAGGTGCCAACAGTGGAACAATAATAAAGGCAATCTCGAAGAAATCGATAAAGAACCCAAGGACAAACACCACCAGATTAACCAGTATCAGGAAGCCGACAATACCCCCGGGAAGGGAAGTCAACAGCTCCTCAACCCAGATATCACCATAGAGTCCACGGAACACCAGCGAGAAGGCCTGAGAGCCAACCAGGATGAACATCACCATACTGGTCAGTTTGGCGGTCTCCGTCATACTACTCATCACAGAGTGCAGCGTCAGTCGTTTCTTGGCGAATGCCAGAATCATCGCCCCGACCGCACCAAAGGCACCCGCCTCGGTGGGCGTTGCCCAACCCGCAAAGATGCTGCCCAGTACCACCACAATCAATGCCAGTGGTGGAATCATCACCAGTGCAATCTCGCGACTGAGGCGTTTACCATCCAGCGTTCTTGCCTCCTTCGGCATCGCTGGTGCTAACTTGGGTCGTGTCAGCGCAATGAAACCGATATAGAGCATGTACATACCGGAGAGCATCAAGCCAGGAACCAATGAGCCAACAAACAGATCGCCGACTGGAGCACCCAGCTGGTCAGCCAAAACAATCAATACAATACTCGGAGGAATCACCTGACCCAGCGTACCCGAAGCGGAAATAATGCCGCAGGCAAGAGATTTGGAATATTTGTACTCCAGCATAATCGGTAGCGCAATGAGTCCCATGGCAACCACGGTTGCACCAACAACACCCGTAGCAGCTGCCAGCAACGTACCCACAATAACAACCGAGAAGCCCAGACCGCCCCTGACACGGCCAAAGGCGACACCCATGGTTTTCAGCAGGTCTTCTGCCAGTCCTGTTCGCTCCAGCAGCATGCCCATCAAAATAAAGAAGGGCACAGCCAACAGCGTGTAGTTCTGCATAACACCAAAAATACGCTGGGACATCGCTTGCAGCAAGGCAAAGTCAAACAACCCCATATTGATGCCGATAATAGAGAAACCTAAAGCAGTCCCGCCCAAAGCAAAGGCAACGGGATAGCCCATGAAAATGAGCAGCAGCGCGCCGCCAAACATGATGGGGCCTAATAGATCTGGATTCATATCCCTTCCTCTTCAGAATCAGCATGAGGGAAGGGGATAAGCCCCTTTAGAAACGCGGTCATTTTGATCAATTCACTAAAACCCTGAAAAATGAGCAGCGCAAAAGCGACCGGAATAGCGGTCTTTATAAGGTAGCGCGGTAATCCTCCGGGGTCTGGAGAAGCTTCCATGATGTGCCAAGAATCACCCGCGTAAGTCAGACTGACATAAAAAATCAAAGCTGAAAGGGGGAGCAGGAAAAGACAAGTACCGATCACATCTATCCAGGCCTTACCCCGCTCACTGACCCGGGAGTAGAGGATATCCACCCGCACATGGGCGCGATGCTTGAGTGCATAAGCAGCACCCCATAGGAAGACCAGGCTGAACATATACCACTGGGCCTCAAGATAGGCATTGGAACTCAAGTCCAACCCAATTGTTTGACTTAGCTTCCTTGTGATGGCGTTGTATACGCCCAGCAAAACCATTGCCACAACCAGCCACGAGATCAACTGGCCGATCCGTTCGTTCACGGCATCAACCAGACCGGAAAAACGTAAAAGCTTCTGCATAGACTAAAACCCCTCAGGGTAATTATTATGTAATAGTGCGGTTAAACCCGTGAACAATACAAGATTCAACCAATAGAAACCACCTTCATCAGAATAAGGTAAGCAAGTAAAATACTACTGAAAACCCGTGCTTATCAGCGCTTAATTGGTATGGTTTCAGATGATACGATTAAGCCTGTTCAATTTTTTACCCCATACCAGGTTCAGGCGGCTATATTATAGCTGCGTATAACAAACAGCGTAGTCGACTATTTGCAAGAATGTTAATACAACGATCAGGAACAGAAACCTCATGACAACACACTATGGTCCGGTAGAAAGCGCCATTTCCGAATTGTCTCAGCTACTGGGTGACAGGCTCTCAACAACCGCGGCCGTTAGAGATCATCACGGTCATGATGAATCGGGGTTCAAATCGTTACCACCTGATGCCGTAGCCTTTGCACAGACAACCGAAGAGGTCAGTGCGATCGTGAAAATTTGCGCTCATCATAAAGTACCTATCATCGCCTATGGGACAGGTACGGCTATTGAAGGTCATGTGCAGGCCATTCATGGAGGGGTCTGTATCGACCTCAGCCAGATGGATCAGATCCTGCAGGTCAACCAGGAAGATCTGGACTGTACCGTACAGGCGGGGGTCACCCGTCTGCAGCTGGAACAGCATCTGCGGGATACCGGACTCTTCTTTCCAATCGACCCTGGTGCCGATGCCTCCTTGGGGGGTATGGCGGCCACCAGTGCCTCTGGCACCAATGCCGTACGTTACGGGACCATGAAAGAGAATGTATTGTCGCTGAAAGTGGTCATGGCCGATGGGCGTATTATCAAAACCGGTACACGGGCCAAGAAATCCTCTGCGGGCTACGACCTGACCCATCTCTTCATCGGCTCAGAAGGCACCCTGGGCATCATCACAGAAATCACACTACGGCTTCATGGACTGCAGGAGGCCATCTCCTCAGCTGTATGCAGTTTTCCATCCGTTGATGACGCCATCAACATGGTGATTCTCACCATCCAGTCCGGCATCCCCATTGCCCGTATTGAACTACTGGATAGCTTGATGATGCATGCCATTAACCGCTATTCGAAAACCGACTATGCCGAGCAGCCCCATCTCTTTCTTGAATTTCACGGCAGTGAAGCAGGTGTTATAGAGCAGGCCGAGGCCGTACAGGAGATTGCCCGGGATTATAATGGCAGTGATTTCACCTGGGCGACCCGCAGTGAAGATCGCAGCCGCCTCTGGAAAGCACGGCACGATGCCTATCCCTCGGCACTGCAACTCCAACCGGGAACCCGCGCCATTACCACCGATGTTTGTGTACCCATTTCGCGACTCGCCGAATGCATCAGTGAAACACGCAAGGATATCGATGCCGCCAGCATGCCCATTGTCATGCTGGGACATGTGGGAGATGGCAACTTTCATCTGGCGATCCTGCCACACCCTGATCGGCCAGAAGAAGTTGATGAGGCCGAGGCCCTTAACCATCGCTTAGTACGCCGTGCCCTGGCAATGGATGGCACCTGTAGCGGTGAACATGGTATCGGACAAGGTAAGATAACCTTCCTGGAAGAACAGAACCCTGGAGGGGTCGAAGTGATGCGACAGATCAAGCGATCAATGGATCCTGATAATCTGCTCAATCCCGGTAAAGTATTGCGCATGGATTAATGGCCCATACAGATGGTTGAAAAAGTTTTCTGGCAAGATCCCTACCTGTCCCAACTGGACGCGACAATCAGCACCGTCACGGCGGATGAGATCACCTTGGATCGCACCCTATTTTTTGCCTTTTCAGGTGGACAGGAGAGTGATCGCGGCACCATTGCGGAACGACCCGTCTTAGCCGCCCGTCGACAGGAAAAAGAGATTGTCTACACACTGCCCGCCGATCACGGGCTGCAGCCAGGCCAACGAGTTCGGATAGAGATCGACTGGCCACGCCGCTTTCGACTCATGCGACTCCATTTCGCGTGTGAAATAGCCCTTGAGCTGGTCTACCAGGCACGACCCGGCATTGCGAAAATCGGCGCGCATATCGCTGAAGAAAAAGCCCGTATTGACTTCCTCTGCCAGGACAGCCTCAGCCCATTACTCTCTAACCTTACACAGCGTGTCAATGAGATAGTTGCAGCCGATCTTCCCATCCAGAGCGCCTATAGCGACGAGGTAAATGAGCGGCGCTACTGGTGCATTGAAGGGTTTGGTCAGGTGCCCTGTGGGGGTACTCATTTGAGGCGCACCAGCGAAGTCGGCAACGTTGTCCTGAAACGCAAAAACCCAGGGAAAGGCAAAGAGCGGATTGAGATCTATGTCGATGGCTGACAGATCAATGCAGGAACAGCTGGGTGACTACACCCCGCCAGCTGATAACGGGCTGGACATTCTCTATCAGGATGAAGCCATACTGTTAGTCAACAAACCCAGTGGGCTCCTCTCGGTACCGGGCCGAGGACCCGCAAAGCAAGATTCTCTCGCAACCCGTGTTCAAGCACGTATAGCAGATGCCATGATCGTACACCGCCTGGATATGTGTACCTCCGGCATTATGGTGATGGCGCGGGGCATGGAGATTCACCGCACCCTTAATCGAATGTTCCAGGAGCGGGAAATCAGCAAGCGCTATATAGCCCGGGTTAATGGCCAGCTTGAACCGGCTGAGGGTATTGTTGATCTGCCACTGATTACCGACTGGCCAAACCGCCCCCGGCAAAAAGTTGACCATACAATCGGAAAACCCTCCGTCACACGCTACCGCCTGATCGACTATGATTCGGAAAATGATAGCAGTCGGGTTGAACTATTCCCTGAAACCGGCCGTTCCCATCAACTCAGGGTACACATGCTGGCGATTGGTCATGCGATTCTGGGTGATAACCTGTATGGGGAATCTGACAGCCAGACAAAAGCAGATCGATTGCAGTTGCATGCTGTTGAATTGGCCTTCCACCATCCACTTTCCGGAGAGTGGCTTATATTCAAGTCACCACCCTCTTTTTAGGAAAAATTGCCCCAGAAATAACACCTGCGAAATATTCTGCCATACTCAGATTATGGAAATTATTGTTCGTGCCTTCATGGCCACCAATTGAAAAAGGATGAATCAATGGCCTCAAACACCATACTGCTGCTAGAAGACGACCAACCCCTGCGGGAGTACTACAGCCTCACCCTGGAGGCAAACGACTATGAAGTCATTCAGGCAGAGAATAGCGGCGAGATTATCAAGCTGATAGAAAGGCATCAGCCTGCACTGATTATCACCGACCTGGTGATGCCCGATCATGATGGATTAGAGGGCATATTCAAGCTACTGGGGCGCTATCAAATACCGGTCATGGTTCTATCGGCCTATCCAGAATTTATACAACTCTCCCGTCCTGTGGTGACTGCCACCTATCTCAAGCCCCTATCCGCAGATGACTTCATCACTGCGGTGAGAAAAATACTGGCCCAGCCAGTAACCCAGACCTGATCCATCAAATCAGATTGGCTGCAGATTAGCGTAGGCGACCACCAGCCACTTGGCACCCACCTGCTCAAAGTTGACATGTACGCGAGCGCTTCCGCCTTGGCCCTCAGCGTTCAGCACCACCCCTTCACCAAATTTCGCATGCAGCACCCGCTGCCCTAACTGGTAGCCGCTCTCATGAGAGGCAAAGCCTGTTGATGCCGGGGCATAGACGGGGCGATTGATCTGCGGTCGTGAACGTACCTCCTGCACCAGATCGACCGGAATCTCACGCAAAAAACGAGAGGGCATAGGGTAAGATTCCGTGCCGTGCAGGCGGCGACTCTCGGCATAAGTCATATAGAGCTGTTCCATCGCCCGGGTCATGCCGACATAACAGAGGCGGCGCTCCTCTTCGAGACGCTCTGGATCATCAGCCGACATACTGTGTGGAAACAATTTCTCTTCCACACCCGCAATAAACACCAGCGGAAACTCCAACCCCTTGGCGGAGTGCAGCGTCATTAACTGGACACAATCTTCAAACTGATCGCCCTGATTCTCGCCTGCCTCCAGTGCGGCATGAGCCAGAAAGGCAGAAAGCGGATCCATCTCTTCCTCTTCGGCTGACAGTTCATTGTTGAACTCACGTGTCGCATTGACCAGCTCCTCCAGGTTTTCCACCCGGTCCTGGCCTTTGCCATCACGGCTCTTCCGAAAATGCTCAGACAGGCCCGCTGCGGAGATCACCTGATCGGCCATCTCATGTAGCGCCAGCCCCTCAGTCGAAGCTCTCTGTTCAGCAATCAATTCCAGGAAGGCATTCAACGCGGTGGAGGCCCGCTTTGTCATTCCGCCTCCCTGTATCAGCTCCTGGGATGCCTGCCAGAGGGAGCAGCCAAAATCACGGGCATGGGCCCGTACCGCATCCAGGGTACGTGGACCAATACCCCGAGGCGGCTGATTCACTGCCCGCTCGAAAGCGGGATCTTCTTGCGGGTTGGCAATGAGACGCAGGTAGGCGAGGGCATCCTTAATCTCGGCCCGTTCAAAAAACCGTAGTCCGCCATAGACCCGGTAGGGCAGCTGGGCCTGTATCAACGCCTCCTCAAACTGACGCGACTGGGCATTCGACCGGTACAGAATGGCACACTCGTCCCGGCGATGTCCGTCCGTAGCAAAATGCCGAATCCGCTCTACAACAAAACGCGCTTCGTCGATCTCATTGAAGGCGTTATAGAGATTGATCGGATCGCCTTCACTTCCATCGGTCCAGAGCTCCTTGCCAAGACGGGAAGGGTTGTTGGCAATCACCGCATTGGCGGCCTTGAGAATAGTCGCCGTTGAGCGATAATTCTGCTCCAGCCGCACGAGCGGAGAATCATTGAAATGTTTGTTGAAATCCCGAATATGCTCCACCCGGGCACCACGCCAGCCATAAATCGACTGGTCATCATCACCCACGGCAAACAGGTTATTGCGTTCGCCTGCGAGTAGTCTGAGCCAGGCATATTGGATGGTGTTGGTATCCTGAAACTCATCCACCAGAATATGCTGAAAACGCTCCCGATAGTGGTGCAGAATATCCGCTCGATCACGCAGCAGTTCATGGGCTCGCAGCAGCAGTTCAGCAAAATCCACCACACCGCCACGTTCACAGGCCGCCTGGTATTCACTGTAGATGCGGATCATGGTGCGCTGATAGGGATCGCCCCCATCATCCATATGTTGCGGTCTGACCCCTTCATCTTTGCGGCCATTGATAAACCATTGCGCCTGGCGTGAAGGCCAGCGAGCCTCATCCAGATCCATCGCCTTGAGTAACCGCTTGATCATGCGGAACTGATCGTCTGAATCTAGAATCTGAAAGTTCTGCGGCAGATTGGCGTCTTTCCAGTGGGCCCGAAGCAGGCGGTGAGCCAGACCGTGAAAGGTTCCCACCCACATACCGCCGACCGGTTGCCCGAGCAGTGTTTCAATCCGGCCCTTCATCTCCTTGGCGGCTTTATTGGTGAAGGTAACCGCGAGGATATTCCACGGCGCGACCCCCACCACCTGTAACAACCAGGCGATGCGGTGCACCAGCACCCGGGTTTTACCACTGCCGGCACCTGCTAACACCAACATACCACCCGGCGGTGCAGAGACTGCTTCCCGCTGGGCATCGTTTAAACCTTCAAGAATATGTGATACGTCCATGGGATTATCTTAACAGCGGTTGCGCTGGATCACGACTGCCTTCGATAAGTTAGCCACATCAACAATCCGCGTTGATTGATTGATCCGCATCATTTCCTTAACAAAAGCACCGTTTTATAAAGGGATCGTGAATAGTGAAACGCTTTAAGCGAATAACAATAACCCCCGTGCCTGGGAGTCGCACATCAAAAGGGGTTCCAGGAAGGAGTCTCACGGACATTGATCGCGTCATGTCCGTTTTTTTTGTGTGCAGTTTATGCCGACACCATCTCACTGTAGCGTTCGCGCAATTTTGGCTTTTCAATCTTACCCGTTGCATTACGGGGTACCTGGTCAAAATGAACGCGCCGGGGACGTTTATAACGGGGCAGAAAATCGGCATAGGCGAGGACATCCTGTTCAGTCAGTTCACAGCCTGCCTTGAGCTGAATGATGGCCGTCACCACTTCTCCCAGGCGTTGATCGGGTGTCCCGATGACCGCCACATCCTGGATATGCCGGTGCTCCATCAGAAAATGCTCCACCTCGACCGGTGAGACATTTTCACCGCCGGTAATAATCAGGTCTTTCTTGCGATCCACCAGCCAGATAAAACCATCAGCATCTTCTCTTGCCACATCTCCGGTATGTAGCCAGCCATCACGCAAGGCCTCCGCCGTGGCTTCCGGGTTCTGATAATAGCCCTGCATCACACCGGGACCTTTCACAATCAACTCACCCGGCTCGCCCACAGGAAGAGGGCGGTTGTCCTCATCCACAATAGCGGCTTCCCAGTCAAAACCGGGCCGTCCAATAGAACCTATCTTATGGGTATTGCCGAGGCCAAGATGAATACAGCCCGGCCCCGTGCTCTCGGTCAGGCCATAGTTGGTGTCATATTCATGATGAGGAAACAGTTTTCGCCACGCCTTAATCAGATTCGGGGGTACTGGCTGGGCACCGATATGCATCAGCCGCCACTGATCCAGCTTGTAACGCCCAAAATCAATATCCCCATTCTCCCAGGCAATCAGGATATCGTGTGCCCAGGGCACCAGTAACCAGACAATCGTGGCCTGCTCTTCCGAGATCGCCTGCAATACCCACTCGGGTTTGGCCCCTTTCAGCAACACCGCCTTTGCACCCACCACAAAGTTGCCAAACCAGTGCATCTTGGCCCCGGTATGGTAGAGCGGAGGAATGCAGAGAAAGTTATCGTCATGGGTCTGCTTGTGGTGTTGGTTTTCCACATAACAGGCGTGTTCCAGATTTCGATGGGTCAGGCTGACCGCTTTCGGTTGTCCTGTGGTACCTGAGGTAAAATAGAGGGCTGCTTCATCCATCAGTTGCAGCGAAACAGCCGGTGGTTCAACCGCCATGCCACGGATCAATTGAGCATAGTTTGTCGCATAACCGGGGCACTCAGATTCTGGGCCGACATAGATGTAGAGCTCGATCGTGCGATCCAGTGCTGTCTTAATGGCACTGATACGCTCAATAAACTCCGGCCCAAACAGCAACACTTTTGCTGCTACCAGTTCATTACAAATCTGTAGCGTTTCTGACTCAAAGCGAAAATTGAGGGGTGCAACAATGGCGCCTGAACGAATAATGCCGAAATAGCAGGGCAACCACTCAAGCCCATTCATCATGAGATGAAGTACCCGATCACCCTTACCGATACCCCGCGCCAACAAGGCGTTGGAAAATCCATTCGCTGACTCATCAAAAGCACGCCAACTGATCTCCCGCCGGCAATTGCAATCAGGATCGCGCTCAACCAGCGCAATCTCCTCGCTATACATTCGACTGTTACGGGATAGAATCTCGGTAATCAACATCGCTGAAACTGACCTGGCGCCTAAAATGGAACTTACCCGGCCAATCCACACGGCTCTGCATCAGAAAGTGCAATGTGAGTGAAAAATCAGCACAGGTTATGTAAGGTTAATCTACCACATAAGCCAATGCTGATGTACTTCTGCCTACTACATACTCTAATTCAGCTATCAGGGTTCAATCGTGGCGAGGGCTCCCAGCGCCTCTTCGATCTCGCTGAAGGTAGGCCGAAAGGACTCCGACAGATCCGCCATCGCGCCATAGCAGGTCAGCCGCATCACATTCGGTTGCTGCGAAGAGCTAAGCCAGAGGTGATAAAAACTGGCCACCAGCGGCTCACCACGCTCCCGCGACGATAGTCCCAGCCTTCGCAAACCGCCATTCCAACCCGCCAGCTGTATAGAGGGGATCGCAACAATCTGGCTAAAGCCCAACTGAACCCGTGTAACCACAAAGCTATCGGGATTGATCTGCTGCGGCTCCTCCCTCAGATCACGCACTTCAAAACTGCAGCTTGGGTAATACTGGTCGAGATCGGAATGCTCTGTGACAACACCCCGCTGTGCAAACGTCCGGGTGTGCCCTGGTTTAATTGCCACGGTATCGTGCAGGGTCAGTTCACTGCCAGCAGGCACCTGATAGAAAGCGGAACTGCGATCGCGAACCGGTTGTTGTGCGCAACCTATAAGCAGTAGCCCAACAACCCCCATTAACGTCCATCTGAAAAGTGAATCCATCCTGCGCCTCCATTTATCACTATAGGATAGACAAAGCCCACAGAGTGAGGTTCCGCCCTCCCACTGGACACACTCGCATTATTTACAAAAATTCACCATCAACTATTCATTCCAAGGTCTATACTAGGGTTTTTGAATCGCAATAGAAGGTGTACCCAATGAAGTCCCTATTGAGCATTATTATCAGTGCACTTTTATTCATCACAGCCGGGCAAGCGCTTGCGGCTAAAAAAGAGGGTAAAGCCTACGGAGCTGGCGGTGTTTCCGAAGAGCATATGAGTGAAACGGCCGGTGAGCACCGCAAGGCCTATGCAGGTGAAAAAGAGAAAAAAGTAAAAGAAGAGATGGAAGACGGGAAAGAGAAGAAAGATAAAAAAGAAAAGAAAATGAAGAAGGAGAAAAAAGAGAAAAAGGCAAAGAAAGAAAAATAGACAACAACGCCATCTCTTTTTAAACCACAAAAAATAACCCCGCTAGTTGAATCTACACCGAAGGGGCAGGCAGTTCACCATCTACAAGAAACAGCTCCCGTTGATACTGGCGCGTTCCGTATGCTTTGTTGTAAAACGCAACGCCATCAGGCCGTATGTCACATAGCCAAAACTGTTTCCACACTGGCTTAGGATTGGCAAATGCTCGCCCATGAAACAGGGCGATGTTAATGCCGTGCTCCGGGTCTCTTGCTGACCGGTACTCAAAGGCATCGATCGCTGCTGTGCGTAGCTGTTGCCCAAGTCGTTGCGTATCCACATAGCTGCCAGGATTTGTCAGCTGATCCTGAAAGGGTAGAAACGGCTCGTCATGCAAACGAAGACCGCGTTCAACCCTGTAGTGGGCACCGAATACCGTATGTTCGGTGGTTAGCTTTCCTCCCGGTGGTGGCAGCGCCATACCAGACCAAAACACCAATCGATAAAAAGCCGTCTCCGCAAGCGCTGCCGATAAATCCAACGCACCATAAAACAGACTGGCCTCATGGCGGGTGCCAAATCGGGAACCATGTCTGAGGGGAGGGTAACGAAAAGGTGATGCCAGTAAATAATCCAAACCAGACGTTTCAGGCGGGGCAGGTGGTTTGCTGACTTCCAGCAGTTGCTCCAGTAACGCCTGCTCTTCCAGATTATCAACCAGCGCATTGGTCGCAATCTGCTCCTGACTTTCAACGACCCTAATCAACTCACCTTCAAGACGTTTCGGGATTACCGCATCCTTGCAGGCAGACCAAATATCCATCAAACCTTTCCGCGCATCGCATCCAAATATTCAAGTACACGTATCAGGCCGGGTACGGTTTTCACCTGCTCGGCAGGGACACCGCCCGTATGGAGATTATGCGTGTGCATCCAATGCTTCAATTGATCACTCTTCCCACCGACCAAGACATACAGGCTGCGGTAGACACGGATCAATAACAGCGCCAACTCGCCCGTCTTAGACTTCGGGTCAACACCCGCCCGACGAAACGCCGTACGATCACGCCCAACAATGACGCCGAGATCATCCTGCGTCAGCCCCAGCGCCCTGCCGGCATTGAGAAACGCCTTGGTAAGGGTGGAATTCGCTTCAGGTTGTGTGACTATCAGTGTACTCATCGATCGGACCTATAGTGATGTATATACAATATATAGTCACTTATTGATGCATTTGCAACATTTACGGCCGTTATTTGCTTAGAATATAGATCTTATTTCCTGAATTACTGGTTTTATTTGCAAAAAGCTGTCCACAGTTAACGCGTCGAAGGCCATGATAAGGGCCGCATTAACAGCTTCAGACGGGCCTATCCGTACTCAGGAGAATGAGTGATAACCGAAAAAAGAGTGCGGGCGTGACATTACTGCTGTTAAAACTTACGTCGCTTTCCACAGACGGTAGATGCGATCGACTTGGTTGGTCAATTCCATCAGGCTAAAACCCCGCACCAGCTCGAAGTACATTTGGCCTTCGATATACATTTTTATTACCGGCAAGCTGAACACGCTATGTTGTCCACAAATATCCGGGCTCTGCTCACAATCAACATAGGCCAGTTCAACATCAGGGAATTGATCCACCATCAAACTTTCAATCTTGGGTTTTATGGTTTGGCAAACACCGCAATGCGCACCACCAAACAGGATGAGTAAAGCACCGGCTGATTTCAGTTGATCAATCTGAGTGATGGAGGAGATGGTTTGCATGGTGGTTATACCTGATCTATTTGCGCTCAATACTGTCATGATCTTTAGTTTAGTTGAACGACTGTCCATTAAAGTGATGCTGACTCATAGAGTTTTTACTCTGACCCCAAACACTGAGTTTGATTTTCTCATAAAAAAAAGAAAACCCTGCCACGTTAATACGCCGCAGGGTTATTCTTGAATTCCATAGAAAATTATCCGATTTTTTTGTTGCTATGATGCTTGTACCCAATACTGACTAAACCAAACACCACTAAAAAAAATGTTGCTGGAACCGGTACTCCAGTTACAGTGAACTCAAGTGTCGCCTCACCAACTGCATAAGTCGCTGTCCCACCCGAAATATGATTACCAAATACAGAGAGCGTATTGGGTCCACTGGACACAAGTGAACTTACATCGTAGGTAATGAATTTAGGTATGTCGAAATATGCGTTGTCAACAACAGCTGCAGGACCAAGCGCGGAACCATTAAATGTAAAAATCAAATCAATAACGGCATCTGTTGCCCCATTCCAGCCGCCATAACGTAGCGAGAGACTCGCTGGGCCATATCCTGGGCCGGGAAGAATAGGCACCGCAAATGGAATTAAATCAGATGACAAACCTGCAGATATATCACTGTAGAGAACCGGTGATGTAATTGTCACAGCATTAACTGGACTGACAAACACTATCAAAACAATAGCTACAGCCAGAATAGATCGTATTTTACTAGTCATTTTTTATTTTCCCTAAGTCGCGACTAAAATCCACCTAAAACTTAGCAAATACTAAGCCAACCAGAATTTGATTCTTTTATTTCAAGGCGTTATTGCCATCTATCGCCTCGTTATTGGTGTAACTCCTCTTATTGTGTAAATAAATCTGACACTTACAAGCGTCAACTGATTAAACTGAAAACTTACCCGCTACCAAAACACCATCCCAAAAGGTAAACAGCGCTACTCAACTGGTGGTGCAACAGACATTTGACGTTACCCTCGTCAGTCAACACCTGGGGGCCGGCCTTTTCATCTCGTCGATTATCTAGAACTTATGGATTGAACCGGATAGATCCCAAACACTAATAAAGCACATATTGAACCAATACAACTAATATCAATACTATATGAGGAAAAGCCACCGTAGGCCGAATGGATTGGAGGGCATACTCATTAACTAGGGATAACCCATTTAAACGAATACGTTGGTAGTCACTGTTGAATTGAAAGGCACGCTCTTCACTTTGTTCCGCGATATATTTCTCTACCTGTAACAGCCGCGTCTCTATACGTGACTGAAACGTTTTCCATATTGCATCTTGAAGCCATAGCACCATCAATAGCATAACGATAAAAAGAGTGATTACATCTGATATCTCTGCCGCCACCAATACAATAACGCTTAGTAGCTTTATATAGAGAGAGTGCTTCTCATAGCAATCGAACTGATTCTGAAGTAAACACCATTCTGTTTTTAATTCTTGTTTTTCCATTGAGTACTCTGATATTTTTCTGTCTATTTAACGCAACGCTTAGCCGCTACGAAGCGGATAATGTTGGATACCTGACTAGCCCTTACATCATTATACCAATCAATGAATGCAAGGTAGCAGCACCTGTTGATGTGAACAGCCATGCAAAGACTCCACAATTCAACAATACTGTTACCCAGAATACAGAGCGAAATGATTGTTTCTTGGATTTATGGCGTAACCTTTGCTGTGCGATAAGTGCACCAGGCCAACCTCCAACTAATGACAGTACGTGCAGTGTACTTTCCTGTGTTCTCCATTCTCCACTTCTTGCTGCCGATTTGTCTAGCGCGTACATTATGAAAGTGAGCAGGCTTGCCGCTATGTATAAGGCTAAAATATGAAATGGTATTCTGGCAAAAAGAACAGCGATACCCACAAGGATGAGAAAGATAACGGCAACAACTATTGATAGTAATCCAGAGTTCCGTTTTACTTTTTCAGGGGGTCGATCACCCGTTCGGGTGGCATTTATGGCGCGCGGCCGACCTTGCTTATCAGAAGACAGAGCATAAGTAACTATCTGACCAACCACCGGACGTCGATTGCGGTTACTGAACGCTTTAATATGAACGAAGATTTGTTTTCCGCCAGCCATAGGCGTTATAAATCCAAATCCCTTATCTTCATTCCAAGACGTTAATTTTCCTTTAGTGCGCATAGTGTTTTCTATTCTGAGCTAACGTTTGAATTAACCAAGAGGCGTTTTTTTCGCCGGTCTGGTTCAACGAATATTTATACGTACTCAATTCATAGCGTTGTAGGGTGGGCATGTTATTAATGCTCACGCTGCCATTTTTCAAACATCTTGATCGAACAAACAATATCCCAAACGAAACAGAGTGACTCATATCTACATATTGTTATCGTATTAGTTAGCCCGCGTGGGCACATAAAACGTGCTCACCCTACCTGGCTAATATTTCAGCCGCGACTAATAAAAGGGCTCTGACCCCTTTAATCCTGCGGCGCAAACGAAGCGCAGCGTAGTTTGCGTCCGAACGAGCGCCTTGTTAGCTGAATAACTTTTCAATGACCTTCTCGCCTAAATATGTTTTTAACGAGTTATCGTCACCATCACTTGCAGGTAACTTGTTAACTATTAGTTGACCTACAAGTACTTCCCATGGTTTTGTTGTTCCCAATAAAGCTAGAATCACATTTCTCAGTTCTTTTATTTTTGTAGTTCTTCTATCTGCAAAGTTGTCCTTCAACGCTATAAGTGATTCTGTTGTCTGATGTCCTGGATTTATATTAGCCCACTGTTCAATTTTTTCGCAAAATTGCTCAGTTGTATAGCTATGTTCAGATAAACATTCATTTGTTAATAAAAGGTTTTCAATTGCGTAGCAGTTTAGTCGAGTTCTGTTAACAAACCCAATATCATCAATATCTGCTTGTTCAGCATCATCTAGATCACGAAGCGAATACGCATTTGGGTTATCATAGATAGATGGAAGAAAGGTGTTAAGCCATTGCTCCCATTTTGTCATTTCATCTACTGTGCCGACTACGCATGGATATAGTCGAATAGCACCTTGACTGCTTCTTGTTATTTGCTCAAATACTCTTTTATCGTCATCTCCTTCAACTAGTAAAATTGGTATCCTGTTAAAATGACTTGATAGAGGGTGAGCCCCAAATACTGGAAGTATTTCATGACAAATAGGGTCATATTTAAAAGATGAAAATTCTGTTTGTTCCTTGTTTGTTATTGGGACAATTTGCAGGTCAGATTCTTCTTTAAAGGAACCGACTATGGCCGTGCTGTGAGTTGCCAGTACTACTTTAAAGCCAAATTCATTTGCTGTTCTTTCTACGAATTCAACGAATTTATGTTGTAAATCAGGGTGTAAATGAACATCAGGCTCGTCCAATAATAATACTTTATTCTCTTGGTTTGACCTTGAAAATACTAAAACCTCAATACTAAGTGCTATAAGCTCAGATTCACCGCTTGAGATATTGTTTTCATCCACGGCTTGATTTTGATTATTAGATATCTCAAATCCTCTATCACTTCTAGTTAGATTAATATTAGGAAGTAGCTCATTGATGTGATTAATGGTGGTGTCGAATGTGTATTCGGTATCTTGTCTTTTATCTAAATCTTTTTCTATTTCACGAAGCACCATTACCTCAAGATTCCTGAATTGAGCTGTGCTTTGTTGGCGAAAGTTATCTGTTCTGTTTTGTCTCCTGGTATCTCTCAGCCAATTAGGGTTTTGAGAAATATTATGTTCCACTCCCGGCTCATATTTTAATGAGCCGCCACGTTCGGGAGTTATATATTTTGTGTTGAATTGATCTGCTGTATCTATCGAACGTAGCAATGTACTTTTGCCGGAGCCGTTCTTTCCTAAGAGGACAGTAAAAGTTGCATTGTTAACTAATTCTTGTATTTGCACTTTGTTTCCTTGCAGCTAACATCTGATTATGCGGCGTCTACGCTGCCATAAGTAAGAAATGCAGCAAGCTCGCTCGATTAAGTATGATATGCAGCATATTGTTCTATGCATTATTTTTCCTATTCTGCTTTAACAAATTCGGAGGGAAAACTGGGGGGGTGTTCGGCTTCCTGCCCGCAGATATCCCTTTTATTCGTAACAGGTTAACAGAGAATGGAATGAGGGTGAAATAATTTCATGGGCAGGTCTGATCACAAAAATTTATCGGCAAACAGTGAATCCGCTTGCTGTATCGGCACAAGAAGATGTGCCTGAATGGGTTTGCCAGCAGGTAATGGATTGTGTGCAGGGTTAGGTACTGATCTACCCCTGCACACAATCACATAAATAACTTTGGCTGATTATTCCACCGTCACAGACTTCGCCAAGTTCCTTGGCTGATCCACATCGGTGCCTTTAAGCAGGGCCACGTAATAAGAGAGCAGTTGCAGCGGTACGGTGTAGACAATCGGTGCGGTAGTGGGGCAGATGTCATCCAGGGTGAGGCTCTGGTAATTATCCAGATCAATCTTCACCCGTTTATCACTGAACAGGAACAGCTCGCCACCGCGTGCTCTGACCTCTTGCAGATTGGAGAGTACTTTTTCCAATAGCGGATCATCGGGCAGGGCGCAGACCACGGGCATTTCGGCGTCTACCAGGGCGAGCGGACCGTGTTTCAGTTCACCGGCGGGGTAGGCCTCGGCATGGATGTAGGAGATCTCTTTCAGTTTCAGCGCGCCTTCCATTGCGATGGGATAGAACGGGCCACGTCCTAAAAACAAGGCATTGCTGCGATCAGTGAATCCTTCGGCCATTGTTTCAATGGCGTCATTCAGTTGCAGTACCACTTCCATCTGGCGGGGCAGGGCATGCAGCTCTTCTACCCACTCTTGGAGCTGTGCCTCATCAATGCCCTGGCGGCGGGCCATGGCCAATACCAGAAGTCGTAAAGCGACCAGCTGGGTAGTGAAGGCCTTGGTGGATGCCACACCAATCTCCGGGCCTGCGCGGGTCATCAGTGCCACATCGGATTCACGTACCAGCGAACTCTCTGGTACATTGCAGACCACCAGACTCCCTAGAAAACCCTGTGAGCGACTACTGCGAAGTGCGGCCAGTGTGTCGGCTGTTTCACCCGATTGTGAGATGGTGACAAACAGGGTGTCAGGTGCAACCACCGCTTTGCGATAGCGATACTCACTGGCCACTTCTACATTGCAGGGGATACCAATCTCTTCAAACCAGTAACGGGCCACCATGCCTGCGTGATAGGAGGTACCACAGGCGATAATCTGTACCTGTTTGGTCTTATCCAGCAGGGCCTTGGTTTCATAGCCGAAGCTCTCTTCGAGTAGGCGGCCATTATGAATGCGGCCTTCAAGAGTCTCTGCAACCACGGCGGGCTGTTCAAAGATCTCTTTCAACATGTAATGCCGATAGGGGCCTTTATCCGTAGCGGTGGCGTTGAGCTTGGAAGAGACGCTGGGACGTTCCACCGGCTGCCCGCTGTTATCAAATACCTGCACCCCTTCGCGCCGCACATCAGCCATATCCCCCTCTTCGAGGAAGATAAAATTTTGTGTCTCGGTGAGCAGGGCAAAGACATCAGATGCGACGAAATTTTCACCCTCGCCTAATCCCACGACCAGCGGTGAACCGGCACGGGCGACCACGATGCGATCAGCATCATCGGGACTGGCGACGGCCAAAGAGTAAGCGCCGACTAACCTGGAAACAATTGATTTGAATGCTTCTAATAAATCGCTATTCTGTTTGAGCGCCTCGGCCATCAGGTGCGCGATGACCTCGGTGTCGGTCTCGGAAGAGAAGCGATAGCCCTTGGCCAACAGCTCTTCACGCAGCTCGGCATGATTTTCAATAATCCCGTTATGAACTACGGCGATCTGTTCGCCGCTCATGTGGGGGTGGGCATTACGCTCAGCCGGCATGCCGTGGGTAGCCCATCGGGTGTGGGCTATGCCCAACTCGCCCTCAATGGGGTTGTCGGCCATACGCTCCTGCAATGAGGCGACTTTG
>JAPHUE010000071.1 GCA_026196795.1 Sedimenticola sp. | reverse complement strand
TGCGCCACCTGGCTGGAGAAGTCGGCCTGTTGAAACTGCTGCGGACTGATGTTGACCGAAAGATGGATTGGCCCCGCCTCGGTATACTCATCGGATAACTTGCGTAGCAACCTGCAGGACTCTTCCAATACCTGATTACCCAGGGAGGTGATAATGCCGATATCTTCTGCAACCGGAATAAACTCACTGGGCATGATCAAACCACGGGTCGGATGCTCCCAGCGCAGCAGCGCCTCAGCACCCAGCGTATTACCGGAAAAATCGTGCTTGGGTTGCCAGAGGATCTTCAGTTCATCCCGCTCCAACGCCTGCCGCAGATCATTCTGTATCTGCAGTTGCGCCTCAGAGAACTTGCGCATGCTCGGGAGGAAAAATCTGAGGGTATTACGTCCCGCCTCCTTAGCGCGATACATTGCGGTATCCGCCTGCATCAACACGTCATCGGCTGATTCGTCATCCTGTGGAAACAACGCCACGCCTATGCTGGTTGTTGCATAGAGGCGATGCCCTTGTACTTCATAGGGCTCAGAAAGGGCCGACAGCACCTTATTGGCCGCCGTATCAACATGCTGAGTGTAATCTTCGATGTTCGAATCTTCCTCAGCCAATAACAGAACAAACTCATCACCACCCAGTCGTGCAGCAGTGTCTTCACGCCTGAGACAATCAGTCAGACGTCGAGCAACCTGTTGTAGCAGGGCATCACCAATGGGATGCCCCAGTGTATCGTTAATGGTCTTAAAGTTATCCAGATCAAGAAAAAGCAGCGCCCCGACTCGATCATGACGCCGACAACGCGCCAACGTCTGATTTAATCGGTCCAGCAACAGTCGCCGATTGGGAAGATCCGTCAATGGATCATAAGTCGCCTGATACTCAACCAGCTCTTGCGCCTGTCGCTGCTGCGTGACATCACGAAAGCTCCAAACCCGACCAACCGTCTCACCTTCAATTTTCTGCGGATGGGAGCGGCTTTCAAATATTCGCCCATCGGTAAAGCGAAGAATATCCCGGGTCGCCTCATCAGTCTGCGAAAGCTGCTCCCTGATTCGCACGATAAACTGATCGGAATTTTCCATTAGCGGGGCAGCAAAGGCCTTGAACCAACTGGGACCATCCGTTCGATCAAGCTCTTTGGGTATTCCCCAGAGGGTCACAAACTTGGTGTTGTAGATAACAACACGCAGGTCATTATCCAGCACCAGGATGCCATCAGTGGTTGAGTTGAGTGTGGCTTTAAGGAGCGAGATGGTCTCTTTGAGTTGCTGGCTATCGGCACTCTCCAGGGAAGCCACCGGCCACAACCCTTCTGCCTGTGCCACTGAGTGCACTGCAAGGTTGATACGCTGCTCACGAGACTCCGTGTGAGTTATCAGTGCATCGAGCTCGTCCATCTTATCGCTCAGTATCTCCAGTTCAGACCGAAGATCCTGTTCGATGATGCCGTCATCTGTCCTATCCAATTCAGACACGCGGTTTCCTCACTAAGAACGAGACGAAATTGATTCCATTCAATCCCTGAAAGATAAACACGAACATATCCAATCAGCTATTTTATCCGGGAGATAAAGAGAGCCGTGGATGAATATTTGCGTATCTATTTGAGATTGTAGATGGCCTACGATTGCCTCATCTGCTCATTTTTAGTTATTGCATGACCCTGTTAAGGTCTTGATTGTTATTTGTTCTTTACGGGAGCAATAAACCCAATAAACTCTATGCCCATAGCCACCGGAATTCAATCCTTATCCTGCCCAGTGGTCACATCTACCCGACAGAATAAATGCTGACATGATCTTTAACCAACCACTTCAACAACTTATAACAGGGCGCATCGATCCAGAGCTGAATTGGCACAGTCGAAGCCATACCCTAAAGGGCTACCTTCCTCATCACGCCTCTGCTCCCCTGCATATCAAGCGCGAAGATGAACTCAATGCCAATGTGGTCGGAACCAAGCACAGAAAATACCTGAGCCTGCTCCCGGCTCTACAGGATAGCGGCATCCGCCAGGTAATCTTGATAGGTAGTGCACACTCTAATAATGTTGTTGGTCTCAGTCAGATGCTGCTGAGTCGAAACTATGCGGTTACAGCCCTGGTAAAGGCCCCTGGAAACAGGGCTTTAACCGGCAACTACCTGCTTCTGAAGATGCTTCTGCCACCTGAAAATATTCACCACATCAGCCATCAGGAGTGGCCGGAGGTTGAAAAGATCGCAGAAGAAAAAGCGCAACACCTACTCCAGCAGGGCCGCAAAACCGCCATTATCCCCGAAGGGGGATATAGCGAGGCCGTGCTGCCGGGCATACTGACACTGGCAGGCGACCTGCAGTTAAACAGCGAACAGCTGGAAACCGAATTTACCGATATCTGGACCGATAGCGGAACCGGAGTCAGCGCCATCGGGCTACTGTTGGGCATGCGACTGCTCGGCATGAACCAACCGACCGTGCATATCACGCAAATTGCAGGAACACCGGAAGAGTTTCAGCAACGCTATAACCAGTTCGAACAGTGGCTGGAGCGATTGACCCCGACACCCCTGCCCTCCCAACGTCCCGAAGTGCACTTCATACGACCCGCTACCGCAGCCTCCTACGGCAGCATCAACAAGACCATTCTCAGGGAGAGCTGGACGATTGCCCGGGAGACAGGCTTGTTGATGGACCCGGTCTACTCGGTCAAACACTTCTACACGGTTAAACATGAAATGACCCTCAACCCACCTTC
>JAPHUE010000063.1 GCA_026196795.1 Sedimenticola sp. | reverse complement strand
TTTCATCTTCTGTAGCACACTCACCGACCTGTTTTGCCTGTGACAGGTCAGGGCAAAACAACGTTTTCCCGGCCTGTACAGGGTTGGATAGCAGCGAAAAAGATAGCGCAATCATCACAAAAAAAACATTATACTTCACAGGGTACTCCTAGATTCATTGATCTTAATGGCAAGATTAGAAAGATAACAGACTCTTTACAAGACCAAGAGCTTACTCTGAAACATGTACAAATTCACATGATCTCAGGCAGAAAACGGTAAAAAAACATATCATACGTAGCGCAATATTCAATGCCTTCTTTGGTGCGATAATACACGCTACAGGCCATTTAGCATGAATATTGTAGGGTTAAATTAAAGTATTTTTTTGCATTTCTACTAATTATAACTAGTACACCGTAAAGACCATACCGGGATCGACCGATCTAACCATATGCTGCACAGCTATGAGTTCCTTTTAACCCTCACGTAAATGGGCTGCCACTAAGGCTTAATGGCTCAAGTGTAACCATAGCTGCCAGCTTGGCTTCCTCTTACAGAAATATTAAGGTATAAGTCAGCAAAGCTTTATGTCATCACGATGGGTATCAAGCCAGTGCATTAGCTTTTCCATTTTCTCTTCCAGCTTTGTCAGATCCACATCTTCCCAGTCCTCAAAAATATAAGACACATCAGGCATCAATGACTTAATTATTGACTTACATAAGGTGAGTCCTTGCGCTGTGATCTTGAGATACCGTCTGCGCCCATCGGCCGCGTCTGCGCGTGATTCCAAAAGTCCCTTATCCAACAGAACAGTGACTATTTTTGTGATACCTGGCTGATTCATTTCCATTACCTTAGCCAAACTTGTCACTGTCCAGGTTTGTTCTGGTGAGTGGGTAAAATGGTTTAACACGCCGAACTGCGAAGGATTGAGTTCCAATCCAGCAAATAGCTTAGCCTCTCGTGTAGTAATCAACTGCCTAACTATGCCTAAAAGCACCATAAGCCGAACTTCCGTTTGCTTTCTTTTCTCCAACTCAACACCCTCCTAAAAAAATATACCTTGCTATTACATTCCGTAGAATATATATTACATTCCATGGAATGCATATTGAATTCTACCTCAGCACAAAGGAGCGCACTGTGAACCGGAGAAACTTCATCACCCTTATTGGTCTGGGCATTGGAACTGCGGCTTTAAGTAGCACAATCGTCAGTTGTGAAAATATAGATCACGGAGAGGCTTTTGGCTGGGATGGCCCAGACCCCGAGGAAAAGGACATACGCATGCAAGTACTAGCTTACGCGATTCTTTGTCCCAATCCACACAATAAGCAACCTTGGATCATTCGATTGACAGGGCCAGACAGCTTCGACCTTTATGTAGACCCCGAACGTTTACTGCCAGCCACCGACCCCTACTATCGACAAATACATATCGGACAGGGGACTTTTCTGGAGACCCTGTCAATTGCTGCAACCGGGCTGGGCTATGAGGCCAAGATCGACTACTTCCCAGAGGGTATGTATGCCAATACGGAGTTGGAAAGTAAACCAGTAGCTTCAATCAAATTGATTAACCGGCCTGGTATTCCAGTGGACCCTCTCTTTGGTCACCTTTTGACGCGCCATTCGAATAAACAGGAGTATGACAACCATCCATTAAACCAAGAGGAGGCCGATATTTTGCACTCTTTTCATGGTCGTGAAAATACTAACCGGCTAAACATCATTAGTTCGCCACAAGCAAAAAAAGATTTTGAGCAGATCCTGACCAATGCCATGCAAATTGAAGTAGGAAATTCGGCGCGTGATCGTGAGACAATTGAGATGTTCCGCTTCAATGAGGATGAAGTAAAAAAATATCGCGACGGGTTTGGCGTTGCCCAAGCAGGACTGACCGGAATTAAAAAGTTTGTAGTAGAAAACTTTCTGCTATCGCGCAAATCAGTAGATAAAGATCCAACCTCATTTGGTAATCAAGCAGTAGAGATGACCCAGAAAACCGCTGCATCAACGGCCACCTTCGCCTGGATTACAACATCTTCTAATAGTCGTCTCGATCAAGTTCTTGTTGGACGAGATTATTGTCGTATAAATTTAAAGACTACCGCGATGGGGCTGGCACAACACCCTATGAGCCAAGTACTGCAAGAATATGATGAAATGATACTGCTACAGAATACATTTAAAGCGACGTTTGGGATTGAAGCGAGCGACACAGTACAAATGCTGTTCCGACTTGGGCGAGCTGGGGCAACACCACATGGTCCAAGGCGGGTCATATCACAGCTGATTCGTGGATAATAAATATGGTTACTACTTACCGCTTCTGGATAGCTAGATGTCTCAACGTAAAACAGTAATGTAGGGACATCAAACATTACCCCCTGGAAATGAGCTGCAAGAGAGTGGCCTGCTAAAGGCAATCACAACTCTACTTTTGTCTGCATACTACTTATGAAAACCGTGTTCTGCCTCTACAATCCTTATTTTCTGAAACATGCCGGAGGAAAAATCAATGAGCGAAGAATCAAACCAGGAAGTGCAACCAAAAACTAAGGAAATCTGGTACAGAGGCATATATATGCTACTGTTCTTAATCATACTCGGATTGGTCAAAGGTGTCGTGTTCATCGTAACCGTTATCCAGTTCATTCTGGTAGCAGTCAATAAAACTACAAATTCGCACCTCCGTGACTTTGGGCAAGGATTGAGCACGTACCTCTATAACATTAATCAGTTTTTAACCTTCAACTCCAATAGCAAACCTTTTCCATTTGAAGAATGGAGCAGTGAACTGTCGAAAAAATGAAGATAAGGTGATTAATCTATGTGCAAACAGATAATAGGTAGCAGCTCACATCCCAAAAGATGCCATTTTGTGTTGTGAACTTAATTATGTAAGGCCATATCTAGCTCAGATCGTCAAAAGAAATTCCCGTTTATAAACCTTAGCGATTTTTATTTGGCAAATATTTTGGGGATGTTTTAGGAACCACTACCTCAATGCACCGTACAGACCATAAAAGACCACCACAAAGATACTTTATGTATAAATAACGATTACTTAACAGATCATCACTAATCCAAGAACTCGTCTAAAAGCGACATTTACGTCCCAATAGAATCAGATAGTTATCTTATAGTTTTATAGAGCAGTTTGGCCTAAATCCTGCGAGAAAACTTACCTTATTGTACGGGGAGAAGGTGAAGCCATTGTCAGCACAAGGCTCTTTAGACCGGGTTCCGGGCATTAGTTTTAGAAACAATGGGTATATTTTAGATTGACGCCAATCAGTATATAGGCAATGACAAACAGTCTGATTAATGCACTTAGCTGTCGCTTAGGCTTCTCTTCATGGTCTCAAGCAGACTCTCACTGATGGTGTAGATATAGTCTTTGATCGCCATAGGCTTTAATTTGAGGGCACTAGTGCCCGGTACGCATGCCAACTACCATGTCCGATCAAGGGCAGAGCAACAATTAATCCAATATAAAAGGTCAGTAGTCCGAGACCTACAATTAGAACGATCAAAAATGCCCATATAATCATGGCGGGTATATTCTGCAACACGGACTTTATACTGAAACGTATAGCCGTAAATCCATCGATTTTTCGGTCGATGAGTATTGGCACTGTGGTGACGCTGATCATATAAGCGCACACGGCGAAGAAAGCACCGACAAGAATGCTTGCCATCAGAAACACTCTGCCATTTTCTGACAGGAATACATCGCTGAAAAAACTTTCCAGCGGAGGGGAAATACCTTCATAGAGCAGTGAAAATAGCACGAAACTTGAAGCTATCCAGAGTTGTAAGATTATGAATAAACCACCGGTAATCATAGCAATATGTACATGATTACTCTTCAAGGCATCCAATAGGCTACAGGCACTAAGCGGCTCCTCTTTTTCCAAACATCTACTTATTTGATAAAAGCCAATACACAAGAATGGGGCAATGAGAAAAAAACCTGAAACAAGGAAAGGCAGCAGAAAAAAGCTGTCTGTTGCCAATAAACCAAATGTGAGTAAGCCGCTGATTACTACAATAACCAGACCATACCTGAGGCTATCCTTGGCTGCATCTCGTATATCCTTCCAGCCTAGCTTTAGCCACCTGAAAGGTTCAAAAATATCGATTTTATTGACAACGAGATGTGGCCATCGAGTACTACCTGTATATTGCGTTCTGTCCATCTTCATCTCCCTAACAAATAAAGGCGCTTTGATATTTATAGCCTAATTCAGTTACTACAAGGACACCATTAATACCAAAAACCAGAATCTAAATGACTTTCAGCGATAAACAGCATGCTTTGGAATCAGAAGGACCATGTTCTTCGGTAGTTGAAGTAAACGCATTGTTGGCGAAGTAGCCGAAAGGGTTTCTCCTTATGGCACCAATCTAGATACAGCCGTCAAAACCGGAAATCAGCGCCATATTCGCTCTATACGCGTAATAGCGGCCACTGGTATAAGCGCCACGGCTTTTGATGAGGCCATGAAAGAATCTATTGGCATGAACAAGAGCAGCTAACAGGGTATTAACGATACTTTGCAAAGTTTTTGTCTATTATGGAGCGCTATTTCTCCCGGTTTGTTTTGCCAAAATATTGCCAAAAAATATAACTTCCCTACATTCAACAACTTACAGCTAATGCACCGTACAGACCATGCAGGGATCAAACGACCTTACAATATGCTGCACAGTAACCGGTTCTTTTTCGCCTTCCCGTACAGGGGCACCTACCAGGGCTTGCTCCAAGGGGCCAGTCGCGCCGTTTTGATCTCGGGGAGAGAAGTTCCAGGTAGTGGGGGCGACGATTTGATAGTTGAGGATGCGGCCGTTTTTGATGCGCACCCAGTGACCGAGACTGCCGCGGGCCGCTTCGGTCAGGCCAAAGCCTTCTGACTCCCGTGTGACACCACTGTCAACACAGAAGGGCTCTTTGGGTCTTAGCGCTTTGCACCACTGCTCCATTTCAATCAGGACTCTGGGCAGTTCCAACAGGCGCGCTATTACGCGATTGCGTACA
>JAPHUE010000113.1 GCA_026196795.1 Sedimenticola sp. | reverse complement strand
TACTGTTGGTAGCCTGAGCCAGCATGGTCTCTTTGGCCCCACTCATGGCAACGAAAAGCATGCGATCCATTTTCTTCTCCTGTGCCGAACTAAAAGGTCGAAGCCCTTTTTGTTTTCGTTGATTTCATACGCGTGGGCACAAAAAACATGCCCACCCTACCGTGCTTAACGGATGTTGATAATCGTCTGAGTTACTGTATCAGCGGTAGTAATCACCTGAGCATTCGCCTGGAAATTACGCTGTGCTGTAATCAGATTAACTAACTGTTCGGCGATATCCACATTGGAATTTTCCAAACCACCCGATTGAATCAAACCAAAGCTTGAGGTGCCTGCCTCACCCATCTGGACATTGCCAGAAGAGAACGTCTCAGCCCAGCTGGTATCACCCAACTGTCGCAAACCTTGTGGATTATTGAATTTAGCCAGAGCAACCTTACCCAAACCTGTGGATTGACCGTTGGTAAAACGAGCAAACACAACACCGGAGTTATCAATATCAACACCGCTCAAACGACCAGTTGCATAACCATCCTGGGTCAGATTGTTAACGGCGAATGCTGAACCAAACTGCGTAGTACTGTTGTAATCAAAAGTGAGATTTAATGCAGCGGCACCCGTTATTGGAAGTGCGTTATAGGCAATAGTTCCGGTGGCCGAGACACTGCCAGAGCCAGTAGTGATTGCACCTGAGGTATCGAAGTTCACTGTCGCGCTCGGATAGGCAACAGAAGATGGGGCTGCTGTAGAACTGGTGGCAGGAGTAACAATGTTTCCATCCACCGTGGTATAGACATGCCATTGATTGGCTACCGTATCCGATTCCCGGTAGAACATCGTCATCGTATGAGCTGACCCCAGTGAATCATAAACTGTTGTTGAGGTTGAGCTGTCATATGAGGTAGCAATAGTCGGATCGAATAAGGTAGCGGCTGCAGTTGCTGTGCCACTGGCATCCAAATTGACTGCCACCGTTGCTGCCGTTGTCGCAGAAGGAGCACCTGAGAGTGTCGGTAATTGCAGATCCGTTGTTGAACCGGTATTGAAATTAGTGGTGCTGGTGCCTATCGGTGAGAAGACCTGCAGGCGATCATTGTTATGATTAACAACATAACCATCCCGATCTACAGTGTGCGCTCCCGCACGGGTATATGAGACATTTCCAGCGGCATCTTCAAGAATAAAGAACCCTTCCCCATTAAGCGCAAGATCAAGATTACTTGCGGTAAAATTAATATTACCCTGACTGAACTGCTGGGCGACACGGGTGACACGCACGCCACGGCCAGCTGCCGTGGCACTCACATCCTGAATGGATGTAGCATAGATATCGGCAAACTCGGCACGAGACTGTTTAAAACCATTCGTGGCAGAGTTGGCTATGTTATGACCGGTGACTTGCAAATCGGTCGATGCGGCATCAAGTCCGCTTAGTGCTATACGAAAAGGCATTTCTCTTCTCCTTTAAATTTTTCAGCGGATTTCTGCTACAGATTCAAATGAAACCGGACCCAATCCAGCGAGGTTAACGGTCAACCCCTGACCTACTCCACCAATACTTACGCTACTGACTTGTGCTTCAACCAAAGTGTAGGGTGTTACTGTTTCGCCATTCACTTGGGCCTGGGCCTCAATTTGGTACTGCCCCGCGGGTACAGCATCACCATTTTGATCCAAACCATCCCAGGTAAAACTGACCTCACCCTTGGATTGCGTACCTAATGAAATCTCTTTAACCAGGGCACCTGTCGCATCGGTGATCCGAACGGTCACATCGCTGGCCGACTCGGTGATTCCAACAACACCCTTAATTGATCCACCAATTTCCAGGTTTCCGGTATTGACAGGAACAAGCACATTGCGTCCAACCAGATTTGCCGCCTGTAACGCCTGATCCGAAATCATCGATTCCGAAAACCCTGAAAAAGAGCTATTCAATTCGTCAATACCTGACACGGTGGCAAATTGTGATATTTGGGTTGCCAGTTCACTGTTTTCCATCGGCTTAAAGGGATCCTGATGGGTTAGCTCGGTGACCATCAACTCCAGAAAGTCTTCCAGTTGCAACTGGGTATTATCCTTATTCGTCTCCAACTCACGAGCGAGACCCAACGTCTGGTATAGCTGATCAGTGCTGGCCGCATTGACTGTACTCATTCGATTGCTCCTTACGATTTATTCACCGAGCCGCAGGGTAGCCACCATCAGCTGCTTGGCTGTGTTGACCACTTCGACATTACTTTGATACGAACGGGAGGCCGAGATCATATTGGCCATCTCCTCCATGACATTGACATTAGGGCGAAAGATATAGCCCTCTTCATTCGCCTTGGGATGATTCGGCGCATACTCCATGTTCAGCGGCGCCTCACTCTCAACAACACCCATGACCTGCACGCCTACTGCCGGCTCATCAGGATTCAGCTGATTAAGCAGCGCGCTGAACACCGGCTGCCGTGCCTTATAGGTTTCTTCAATGCTGCTACTGACACTGTCAACATTGGCCATGTTGCTGGCCACGGTATTCAGGCGCAGACTCTGTGCGCTCATGCCGGAAGCGGCGGTATCAAATACTTTGAACATTGACATGATTATTGCCCTGTAAGTGCTTTCTTTATTGAACTGATAGAGCCATTGAGGAATCGCAGACTGGTTTGATACTGAATGGCATTTTCAGCATACGCGGTATGTTCAAGCTGACTATCCACTGTATTGCCATCCAGACTGGGCTGACTGGGAATACGGTAGGCCATCTCACTGGGTGAGACGATGCCGTTATCTAGTGGGATATGATTCTGATGGGTAGTACGCACAGTCACTGTTTGCGATTGTTCCTGACGAAGAACCTCGCGAAAATCAAAATCGCGCGCCTTGTAACCTGGGGTATCAGCGTTGGCAATATTTCCGGCCAGCACCTCTGCCCGCTTTGCATGCAGTTGGAGTGACTGCGCATGTAAACCTAATGTTTTGTCTAGCTTCATCAGTCTGCTTCCTGGTATTTCCCAAAAGCTATAAAGCAGACTACATGCCAAGTTTTTTATCTTGTTGTTTTTATTTGGATTTAACCTGGTGTGGAGATAAATAAGCGCGATGGCGGCAAAGAGAAGCCGTCAACACGGCAAGGAGTGACCGTAAAACGGTGAATGTGCGGCAATGATTATTTGAGCCGGTAGGCAATGCCACCCAAACTACTGACCATTTCGAATCGATCAGTATGAGCGGTCAGTGATTCCGTTGAACCCAGGAAAAGATAACCACCCGGATTGAGTGCCCGGGCCATGCGGGCGATAATATCCCGCTTCTGATCACTGGAGAAGTAGATCAGAACATTACGGCAGAATATCACATCAAACCGCCCCATCAACTCATACCCTTTGGTGAGGTTGAGTTCACGAAAACTGACTCGCTGCCTGATGTCTGGCTTTACCTCAAGGCAATCACCGACCGCCTTGAAATAGCGGTTTTGTTGATCAAGGCTAAGGCCACGTGAAGCGGACATACCGCAATAAAGCCCTTTTTTGGCTTCTGCCAGGACGGTAGATGAGATATCTGTTGCAATCACCTCAGTGCCACCTGGCAGCGCACCCGGATTAGCCCTTTGGTAATCCTGTACAACCATGCTGAGATTATAAGGCTCCTGCCCATAGGAGCAGGCCGCAGACCAGATACGAATAGATCGCCCTGAGCGCGACTTGATCTCCGGGCAGATCATCTCTTGCAGCAGTCTGAAATGGGACATATCGCGAAACCAAAAGGTTTCATTGGTGGTCATGGCATCTATAATACTGGTGCGCAACTTTGGGTTTCGACCACTACTGAGTTGATCAAGCAGCCCCCCTACTGTGGCGATACCGTACTCACGCATCAGACCACCTAAGCGGCTTGATACTAGGTACTCTTTTCCTGCACCCAACACAATACCACAGGCATCTTCCAAAAATTTCTGAAACGCCTCGTAGTCACCGTGTGACAGCATATTCCGGCTCGCTACGCACTGTTGCATGATTATCCATTGTGTTTTGGTTTTCTATCCCTGCCTAAGAGGCCAGAGCCTTCACTTCCAGCTTATGCTGTTTGAGACGCGCCTGAACCACTCTTGCCAACTCATCAGGCTCATATTTGGCCAAAAATGCATTGGCTCCCACTTTCTCTATCATTGTCTGGTTAAACACACCACTTAGGGAAGTATGGAGTATAATATGCAAATTTGCGAGGGCGGGGTCTTTGCGGATCTCTGTCGTCAGGGTATAGCCATCCATTACTGGCATTTCAACATCTGAAATCACCAAGGCCAGAAAACCTGGCACATGCTTTCCCTCTTCACTCCATGACTTCAATTGATCCAGCGCCTGCTTCCCGTCATTACAGACCGTAGTCATAACACCGAGCCTATCAAGTACGCGTTTAACCTGGTTACGAGCCACTGAAGAGTCATCGGCAATCAAGACATGCTGGGTTTCATCAATGGCATCCTCTTCAATAACCCCTTCTGAGACCCCCTCTGCGGAACCCACGATCTCACTCAGGACCTTCTCTACATCAATAATTTCTACTAGTTCATCCTCAACACGGGTAACAGCGGTCATATAGCTACCTTTCGCGGCCCCCTTGGGTGGCGGCAAAATATCACCCCAATTCATGTTCACGATGCGATCAACAGAGCCCACCAGAAAACCCTGAATTCTACGGTTGTATTCGGTAATAATGACAAAACGGCCTTCGATATTATCCAGCGGCGGACCCCCAATCGATTGGGATAGATCCATAACTGTAATGGTCTTGCCACGCATATTGGCAATTCCCCTCACAACCGGATGGGAACCTGGCAATTGGGTTAAAGGAGGGCACTGAATAACCTCTTGGACCTTGAAAACATTGATACCAAACCGTTGTCTGCCGGCCAATCGAAATAGCAACAGCTCCAGTCGATTATGACCCGCTAGTTTTGTTCGCTGATCAACCCCATCAAGGATTCCGGCCATGTCTACCTCTCAATGTTTTACATTTTCTTCAAAGGTTAGCGTCCTTTCAAACCATTGCTTTAGCATCGGCTGCCTATTAACTAATTATAGTAAAACTGCAGTCATCATGACCAAGTCAGTAATTATCGGCACATGATTTGCATATTTATTGAAGGAAGATTAAACCCTGATTGATCAGCAATTAACGGCTGGGTGACAACATGAGTATGACAGATCATAAAAATTGGATACTGAACAGCCTATTTCTAATAGTCGGTTTTTTATTAGTGAACACGCTCCAAGCAAGCCAATACCAATCCCATTCAAGCATCCAGGATACTGCAGAAGAGCATGTCCTGAGTTCTCTCGATGACACAACGGGAATTACCGCCACCCCGGGCCGTCTCGACAACCGGTTACGGCTTGAACAATGTGACCAGGAGCTTGAGAGCTTCACACCCTATGGCAGGAAAAACAGCTCCAGAGTCACTGTTGGCATTCGCTGCAACGGCAGCACCAGGTGGACTCTTTATGTACCGGTAACCCTGGCTATTGAGAAGTCCGTACTTGTTGCCAGCCGCGAATTACCCAGAGGGACTATTTTGACAGCCACTGATTTTAAAACTGAACTTCGGGATGTTGCCCGCTTGCACCGAGGCTATTTAACTGAAAAGCAACAGGTAATCGGCAAAAAACTTAAACGTACCGTTCACAGCAACAACATCCTGACTCCGGCACAACTGACGATTCAACATGCTGTTAAAAAGGGCAGCCAAGTGACCATTCTCGCCAACATTGGCTCACTGCAAGTGCGCATGCGCGGCAAAGCACTTGGAAACGGCGCAATAGGTGAACGCATTAAGGTTGAGAACAGCAGCTCGAACCGACTCATCGAAGTAACGATTGTCTCACCTGGCGTGGTTCAAGCCGCTACCTGAGCAGCCAGCCCAAGAGTGTGAACTGACTCGACTTTTGATACATGGTGAGATCACTTGGCAAGTTAAAGGTTGTACTAGGGCGGCCGATACGCTGATGGGAACTTTTAATAAGGTGATGCAATGAGTATGAAGATTAAAGGTCCGGCAGGACACTCCATCAGCACAGGTGACAGCGGCCAAACCAAGGCCGCCGGAAAATCACAGGCGGGAGGCGCCGCATCTACAGGAAAATCAAGCGGCTCATCAAGCAGTGACACCGTAAGTATTACGGTATCGGCAACTCGACTTCAGGAACTTGAGGCGCAGATTGCCAGCCTGCCTATTGCAGATGCACAACATATTTCAGATGTTCAACGATCACTGGCTTCAGGAAATTTCGTTTTTGAGCCAGAAGATGCCGCTGAAAATCTGCTAACCCAAGAACGCGAGTTTGCGAAAATTGATAAAGAGGAGTAACAAATGAAACTCTCGGCTGAATTACTGAATCAACTCGAGCAGCTGTTATCGGCTGAGCAGGTCTGCGCCACCTCGTTACTGGAAACAGTACAGCAGGAAAACAGCGCATTGAGAGCCAACGATGTTGAGCTGATTCATACCATCAGCAGCGAGAAAAAGCTCGGTATGCGACAGATGTGGGAGTGCATGCAACAACGGGATAAGTGGCTATCCCAGCATAACCTGGAGACTGGATCAGCAGGCACTATCGGCCTGATACAGGAAAATAAAAACTCCCGATCCGCTCAACTATGGGAGCAGCTGAGCCAAACGGCCATAAAACTTCATGAACAGAATGAGGTCAATGGGGGTATCGTGGCACTCAGTCAACGGCATAACAAGCAGGCGCTGGACATACTCTGTGGGCGCACCAGCAACGCAGGCAGTACTTATGGTTCAAAGGGGCAACAGTACAAGGAACATTCTGGCCAATCTCTAGCAAAAGTCTAGCCCGGTTCCGACCCCTTTTTTTGGCAAGCTTGTGATAGCGATTGATAACGCTGTAGATCCTCCACTCTGTCTACATCCCAGAGCATCTCAAGCTCACGCCATGACCAGTTCAGTAAGCTGAGACGCCGACGAGTTAACTCACAGACAGTATCTGTTCCCCACGGAATACCCTTAAACAGCTCTGCTGCACAACATCTGATACCAAGCAGCACATAACCACCATCCTCAGCTGGCCCTATAGCAGCATCATCTCCTCCTTGCAGCCAAGTAAGCGCCTGCTGGAGATGGTCACGCTCAAGGACAGGACAATCCCCCCCTATCAGCACAACACTATCGGCACTGCTCAAGGCATCCTTGGCTGCGTACGCCATGCGTTGACCCAAATCACCTTCCGGTTGACGATGCAGCGTAACAGAGAGTGTTTCCGCCGCTTGACGAAAAAAAAGATGGTCCACATCGGGTGCACACCAAAGCTGTAGCGGCGCAATACCTGAAAGTCGGTTAAGCACACCGGACAAAAGCTCTGTATATAGCTCCGAAGCCTGCTGTTTTCCTATAGCAGGAATCAAGCGGGTCTTAACCTGCCCAGCTATCGGCGCCTTGGCAAACAACAAAATGCGACTATCAGGAAATTCCATTATCGATATCGCCGAGCCAACTGCACTGTATCGGCGCCAAAAAAATACGCCAGACGCAACTGCCACATCAGAAATACTGTCCGCAATATTCCCGCCTCTTCCCAGCGTCGGCTTGATGTAATCAGTCGCTGGCGCAGCGCCAGCGGTCGGGCATGTTTTCTGAGTGTCGTACTTAGCTGAATATCTTCCATCAGGGGAATGTCTGAAAATCCGCCAACCCGATTAAACAGTGACCTCCGAATAAACAGACCCTGATCACCCGTAACAATACCAGTCAATCGAGACCGCCAATTCATCATGAACTCAATGACACGGAGTATCATCTGTTGACCCGAAAGAGTCACATCAAAGCGCCCCCAGGAAGCATCAGCTGCATTCATAGCAGTGAGTATGGCCGCCGGGAACTCATCTTTCACACCACTATCCGCGTGCAGAAACCACAGCACATCGCCCTTCGCAACAGCCGCACCTGCATTCATCTGGGATGCACGACCGGGATCGGCCACCAATACACGGTCAACCAGTGGATCAACAATCTGTACGGTGCTGTCGCTACTCCCGCCATCCACTACAATCAACTCTACCCCCCGGTCACGGGCAGACTGAAGCGATTCAAGTAAACCGCGGATAACGGCTTCTTCATTCAAACAAGGGATAATGATCGACAATTTGTATAACATCAGTCACTCAACGCACCGCCACAACTACTCCCCTGCCCGGCGGTACAACCGTAACAGTGCTCAGCAATTCTAATTCCTTGACCATCCAATGATGTCGCCATTACGTCCGTAATATGGGTTCTTTTCTTATTGTTTCGAACAATGGGCATATCCAGCATTTGATTGAAATCACAATCATAAATGTATCCCTGCCAGTCAACACTAAGCAGGTTACGACACATTACAGTCTGTAAATTTTCACTGCTGTAGGCGCTCTTCAGTAAGTCCATATAGCTACTAAACTCACCCTTGGACAGTAGCGTGCTACCAAAACGACTGATAGGCATATTGGTGATGGTAAAGAGCTGATTAAACTCGATACCATGATCATCCATCAGGCGTCTTTTATAGTCAGTTTCCAACGTATTCTGTGGCGGTGGTAGCGCGGGCCCCAAGGGGTTGTAAACCAGATTGAGGACTAACCCACTCTCTTTCTTGGCATAACCGAGGCTATTAAGCAGCTTTAGTCCACGTACACTGGCATCATAAACACCCTTGCCTCGTTGCTCATCAACATTCTCTTGAAGATAACATGGTAGAGAGGCCACAACTTCAACCGCCTGTTCTGCAAGAAAGTTCGCCAGCCGCTCCTGACCGGGCTCTTCAAGAATCGATAGATTACAGCGATCCAGCACCGTCACACCCAGCTTACGGGCTGATCTCACCAAATAGGAAAAATGCTCATTTAATTCGGGCGCGCCACCTGTCAGATCAATGGTCTTTATCTGTTGCTTTTCAATAAAGAGCAGCACCTGATCAACCGTCTCTTTATCCATCATCTCTGTTCGCGTTGGGCCGGCGTTAACATGACAGTGCTTACAAGTTTGATTACACCGATAGCCCAGATTCACTTGCACGGTATCCAACCGCCCTCTCGAGATGGCAGGGAAAGACGTCGGTGAGAGAAGATGAACGGTATCCAACATAGCTTAAACCTCATACAACTGAATAATCATTATGCAACCTGAGCGTCCCGCTGCCCAGACGTTATAAGCATCAGAATGAATAGTGAACCGTAAAGTTGCCAATAGGCCCGACGAAAATGCTAATATGCAGCCGACGATTATTCGTCAGGCTTGTAGAGACATTTACGCCCCCGTAGCTCAGCTGGATAGAGCATCCCCCTCCTAAGGGGAAGGTCACACGTTCGAATCGTGTCGGGGGTGCCATCAGGCCAACTGACCTAACGAAGATGACCGGCGAAACAGGGGAGTTATTTCATTGCGGGGATCCAATGGCCCCACTCTGCGTGTTACTTTTTCTGCACATCAAGGCCGGAATAACCAATCTATCTGATTATCACTCCTTGGCAGTTTCCTCTTTAGTTACAACGTCCGCTTCAGAAAAGACCTTATTGAGGGGTGACGACTCAGACTCTTCTGTTACCTCTATTCCAGGGGCCGCCTCAGTTTTACTCGCTATCGGCTCAGGCTTTACAGCTGGCCGCGATTGCAATCGACCTAATATCTCTGTCAATACACGCTCTAACTCAGTGTATGCCCGATATTGGGCAAGCTGGTAATAACTCTCTTTGTGCTGACCCAGCATTGCCAGGCGAGCATCAAAATAGGCAACATCCGCCTCCAGCGAACTGACCGTGAGACGCGCCCATTTTTTTTTCTCTTTTTTTTCCGACTGCGGCATAAAGTAGGTTGATTGGGGTTTAAATCAGAGTTTTCTCCGATACTCAGATAGAGTATAGCGCCGCCCACAGACAAAAACCCTAACTCCATGAATAAGTGTGATTTAGTTCAATCTACCCGGAATCACCTTATTGTGCGATTGCACAAAAAATCAGTTTTTTTTGGATATTCATACTAATCGCACAAAAACACTTTAAAAAACCACCTCGTATGCTACTATCCACTCAATCGCTCTCCCAACCACAAATAATAGGCCGATCATCCAAATGAGCGCACTTCTGGAGTTGTTACGTACGACATCTGCCCTCTCCGGCGGAAATGCCGCCTTTATTGAGGATCTTTACGAACGCTATCTACAGGATCCCAACAGTGTTGATCCTGCTTGGAGAAAGCGTTTTGACAGCATCATTAAGGACTCTGCAAACGAAGCACCCGATATTGCCCATGGCCCTGTCAGGTCAAATTTTGCGCGTCTAGCCCGCGAAAAACGCCCTGCCCAGCGGCAAGCAGCTGAACGGATGTCGCCTGGCGCGGCAGAGAAACAGGCGGCAGTACTAAGATTGATTAATGCCTGGCGTGTTCGTGGCCATCAATATGCCACGCTTGACCCGTTACGCCTGAGGGATGTGGAAGATGTGCCGGATCTGGATCCCGCATTCCACCGTCTCGGTGAGGCTGATATGGACACGGTGTTCAATACCGGCTCATTGTTTGCCCCCGACCGCATGCCGCTGCGCGAGATCATCACCTTCATTAAGGACGTATACGGTAGCAATATTGGCGCCGAATACATGCACATCACGGATACTCGCCAGAAGCGTTGGATTCAAAAACGCGTTGAGGGTACCCGGGCCAAGGCCGATCTCAGCACAGATGACAAAAAATGGCTGCTGACACTGCTTACGGCATCGGAAGGGCTGGAAAAATACCTACACACCCGCTATGTCGGTCAAAAGCGTTTCTCTCTGGAAGGTGGCGAATCACTTATCCCACTTCTGGATGAACTCATTCAACGCGGTGGCCAGGATGGCATCCGTGAAGTTGCCATAGGCATGGCCCATCGAGGCCGACTCAATGTCCTGACCAATATCCTGGGAAAAGCACCCGCTGAGCTGTTTGAAGAGTTTGAAGGCAAAAAGACCCCCGAGCTATACAAGAGTTCAGGCGATGTGAAGTACCACATGGGTTTCTCGACAGATATTGAAACGCCCAGCGGCTTTACTCATGTCGTTCTCGGTTTCAATCCTTCGCACTTGGAGATTATCAGCCCGGTTATCGAAGGCTCGGTCCGTGCCAGACAACAGCGCTCCGGTGACATGGACGGCTCCCAGGTGATGCCTATCCTTATTCATGGTGATTCAGCCTTTGCGGGCCAAGGCGTAGTCATGGAGACATTCCAAATGTCCCAGGCCCGGGGTTACACCACCGGGGGCTCACTGCACATCGTCATCAACAACCAGGTCGGTTTTACAACCAGCAATCCACTAGATACCCGTTCGACACTCTATTGCACCGATGTCGCAAAGATTGTCCAGGCGCCTATATTCCATGTAAATGGCGATGATCCGGAAGCAGTCATCTTCGTCACCCGACTAGCCATGGATTACCGTCAGCGTTTCCATAAAGACGTGATCATTGACCTCATCTGCTACCGCCGACATGGACACAATGAAGCTGATGAACCGGCTATGACGCAGCCCATGATGTATCAGAAGATACGTCGTCTGCCTACAACCCGTTCAAACTACTCTGACCAGCTCATCTCAGAAGGCGTAATCAGCCCTGATCAGAGCCGTGAAATGGTAGAAGACTACCGCTCTTCACTCGAGCAGAACTCTACTGTTGCACGTCCAACGCTAACAGACCTGAACTACCCCTACCATATCAACTGGGCACCCTACCAGCACATCAGCTGGGAGCAGCCAGCAGATACTTCAATTTCAGAGGAACGCCTGGCCCATCTCTCAGCGCAGCTAGTTGATGTTCCAGATGGATTTGAAATACACTCCCGCGTCGTCAAACTTCTTGAAGGACGGCGAAAGATGGCTACCGGTGATCAACTTGTGGACTGGGGCTTTGGTGAATGCCTGGCATACGCCTCCCTGGTTGAAGAGGGCGTTCCTGTTCGCCTTTCAGGACAGGACTGTGGGCGTGGAACATTCTCGCACCGTCATGCGGTTTTGCATAATCAACTGACGGGTGAGAGCCATACCCCGCTGCAGAACATCTCTGAGGATCAAGCTAACTTCCTGGTGATTGATTCACTACTATCAGAAGAAGCGGTGCTGGGCTTTGAATATGGTTATGCCACCACAGAGCCTAAGGCACTTACCATCTGGGAAGCCCAATTTGGTGACTTTGCCAATGGCGCTCAAGTCGTAATCGACCAGTTCATTAGCTCTGGCGGCTCTAAATGGGGCCTCTACTGCGGACTTGTTATGCTGCTGCCACATGGCTATGAGGGCCAAGGCGCTGAGCACTCTTCTGCAAGACTGGAACGCTATCTGCAACTCTGTGCAGAGCACAATATGCAGGTCTGTGTTCCCACAACACCAGCCCAGGTTTTCCACATGCTGCGTAGACAGATGATACGCCCCATGCGTAAACCACTGATTGTAATGTCACCCAAGAGCCTGTTGCGCCATCGTTTGGCCACATCGGCCCTGGATGAGTTTACCAAGGGTGGATTCCAGCCTGTGATCGGCGAAATTGATGACCTTGATCCAAATGAGGTTGAACATGTTGTGGTCTGTTCCGGCAAAGTTTACTTTGAACTGCTCGAGGCACGCCGTGCACGAGGACTGCGCAACGTAGCTATTATTCGAATCGAACAACTCTATCCGTTCCCACGTGAGATCTTTGATTCGATTATCGACCAATATACTAAAGTCGACCGTCTGATCTGGTGTCAGGAAGAACCACAAAACCAGGGCGCCTGGGATCAGATCAAGCATCGATTCCATACCCAACTCGATAAGGGTAAAAATCTTTACTACGTGGGGCGGCCCGCTGCAGCCGCACCTGCCGTTGGTTATTACCCGATTCACGTCCAACAACAAGAGACCCTGATCGATGAAGCCCTCACTGGCCGCATCAATACCTCTATGAACCGAAGGATGCCTGCATAAATGAGTACAAATGTAACTGTACCGGCGCTGCCGGAATCTGTCGCTGATGCCACCATACTTACCTGGCATAAAAAGCCAGGTGATCCAGTATCACGCGATGAGAACATTGTAGACTTGGAGACTGATAAGGTCGTACTGGAAGTCCCCTCACCCGTTGATGGCATTCTGGGCGCTATCTCAGCCGCTGAAGGCGATACTGTCACTGCAGGCGATATGCTGACTGTTATCCAGGAAGGTAGCGCAGCCTCTGCTCCGGCAGCAGCCGAGACCGCTGAAGCACCCGCTGACGATGAGCCGGTACTCACACCCGCTGTTCGTCGCCTGGTAAAAGAGAAAGGTATCGATCCAAAGGCCGTTGTTGGCACTGGCAAAGATGGACGCATCCTCAAAACGGATGTAACCGCTTACATCGAAAGCCTTGAAGCAAGCAGCAGCAAAGCTACCGCGCCTATCACCCAGGAGAGTGAAATCACCCAGACTGGTATTGAAGGTGAGCGCCCTGAACAGCGCGTACCGATGACTCGTCTGCGTGCACGAATTGCCGAACGCCTCTTAGAGGCTCAGCAGAATGCGGCCATTTTGACCACTTTCAATGAAGTAGATCTTCAGGCCATCAATGACCTGAGGAAGAACTACAAAGACAAGTTTGAAAAAGATCATGAAGTTAAACTCGGCTTCATGTCTTTCTTCATCAAGGCATCGGTTGAAGCCCTCAAACAATTCCCAGCCGTTAACGCTTCTGTCGATGGAAAGGACATTATCTATCACGGTTATTATGATATTGGCATAGCGGTAGGTTCACCCCGCGGACTGGTTGTACCTATCCTGCGTGATGCCGACCAACTGGGCTTTGCTGACACCGAAAAAGCTGTACGTGACTTTGGTAAAAAGGCTAATGATGGCTCCCTCAGTTATGAGGAGTTAACAGGTGGCACCTTTACTATCTCCAATGGTGGTGTATTCGGTTCCATGCTCTCTACACCTATCCTGAACCCGCCTCAAAGCGCGATTCTGGGTATGCACACTATTCAGCAACGCCCCATGGTAGTAAATGGTGAAATCGTCGTCCGACCAATGATGTATCTGGCGCTCTCTTATGATCACCGTATTGTTGATGGTCGTGAAGCGGTTCAGTTTTTGGTTACTATCAAAAACATGCTGGAAGATCCCACTCGATTGCTGTTACAGGTGTAATCACCCCATTAATCTGATTACAGCTGATCCAGCACAATCAACCGGAGCATCATTAGTTGGTGCCCCGGTTTTTTTATGCCAGTCTATAATCTGGCTTAGGCGGCACATATACAATAAGAGCAACTGACCCGCCCGGCAGGATTATGCTAAAAAAGATACTGTTACCAACTATTCTCTTCATTCTGGCTTATGGATTCTGGCTGAGCAGTGACTTCAAGGAGATCTCTGCAGGCGTAGCGATCTTCATGTTCGGCATGCTTTCACTGGAGCAAGGCTTCCGGACGTTCACCGGTGGTGTACTGGAAAAACTGCTCAGCAAAAGTACATCAAATTTTTGGAAAAGCCTCTCTTTTGGGGTTATCTCAACCTCCATACTACAATCAAGCTCCCTGGTTTCGGTCATTACCATCTCTTTTCTTAGTGCCGGGCTGCTCACACTTATGGGTGGTATCGGCATAATTTTTGGCGCTAATCTTGGTACCACCACAGGGGCTTGGTTAATTGCGGGGCTAGGCTTGAAAGTCAAAATTTCAGCCTACGCCATGCCGATGCTTGTTTTTGGTGTGCTATTGATTTTCCAAAAAGCCAAGAACCTCAACGGGATCGGATATGTCTTGGTCGGTCTCGGCTTCCTTTTTCTCGGCATTCATTACATGAAAGAGGGTTTCGAGGCCTTCAAAGAGACCATAAATCTGGCTGAGTACGCCGTTGACGGGATTGCAGGCTTACTTCTGTTCACACTCATCGGGGCGTTGGCAACTTTTGTCATGCAATCCAGCCATGCAACGCTGGTGCTGATCATTACCGCACTGGCCGCACAACAGATCACCTATGAAAACGCTATGGCGCTAGCTATTGGCGCCAATATTGGAACCACTATCACCGCCATACTGGGATCGATCAGTGCCAACGCTCAAGGCAAACGCCTGGCTGGGGCACATCTGGCATTCAACCTGGTGACTGGCCTTATCGCCATCCTGTTTATCAATCAACTCGTACTCGCCGTAAACGAGATCAGCCTTGTGACGGGCATCCGAGAAGATGATTACACCCTAAAACTGGCAGTATTTCATACCCTGTTTAATGTCATCGGTGTGTTAGTTATGTCCCCACTAATTCAACCTTTGGCACAGATTCTGGAGCGACTATTCAAGGAGAAAAAACCGGAGATTGATCAACCAAAATACCTGATAGACTCTGCCATCGATTTTCCTGAAACAGCAGCCAAGGCAGTACTGGAAGAGTCGCTGCACCTCTACGACAATGCACAGAGTATCCTGATACACGCACTGGGTTATAGACGCCCTGAAGTTCTCTCCACCCTGGATTTACTTGAGCTTGCAGAAAAGCAGAAAAAACTGACACGCCTGGATATTGATGCGGCGTACATACGAAGCATCAAAGGCCTTTACAGCGCCATTATAGCCTTCATCAGTCGTGCGGACTTTTCCTGGCAAGTCGAACAATCAGCTGATTTGCACCATCTTAGAGAGGCTAATCAACATGTAGTTGAGGCTATAAAAGACTTAAAACATCTGCAAAAAAACATGATCCGCTACATCAATGCTGATGATAAAGCGATGCGTCATGCCTACGATCAGCTACGTAGTCAGCTGGTTGTCATAATTCGGCAACTTGAAGAGATTAGACTCACAGATGAGAGTGACACCGCTATTCTCTCGCTCGACGCCTTGAAACTGATGGTTAAAGAGACCCATGAAGCGTTCTATTTAACCCTCAACGAGCTCATACGAAAGCGTAGTATTGTTCCCGAAAAAGGGACATCACTGATGAATGACAGTAACTACACTTACAGTATCGCCATGAATTTGATTAAAGCGGCGCAGACACTATTTGTCTCCGGCCCAAGAGATCTGGCACAAGCGGTCCGAACCATCTCCCTGGATGACAGTGAACTCCAGGCTGTTTCAGATCAGCATCAGGTGCCTGAATCAAATGAATCAACTCCTAACCGCCTTCATCAGGAACACCACCATAATGAAACGTAAAAAATTACTCCACAAATTAGCCGATTATCTCAATCTTGATCAGCGCACATTAAAAACAAAGCGGGAGAAGATGAAGATCATACTGAAACAGTTACGCGAAAAAGAGAAAAAGCTGCAATTACGCTCAGACCATGAAACCGATGAGACAAAGAAGTTGCGCCTGACCAAGGAGTTAGATATTTTACGCGCCCAAAGACTCAAAGGAATCGCCGCACTTAAAGGGCTTAAATAGATGACAAAGGATATGATTGTTTTTTTGGACAGTTGTCCATTAACAGCCAGGATTTTTTCCCGCCACAACCTAATATAGGTATAATGTCCTTTCAGATAATCACCAGCATCTGGGACAAACATGACCACTATTAAGCAAGACGATCTTATCCAGAGTATCGCTGATGCTCTCCAGTACATCTCGTATTACCACCCAACAGATTATATCAAGGCACTCACTGCAGCCTGGGAAAAAGAGGAATCTCCAGCGGCAAAAGATGCCATGGCCCAGATCCTGGTCAATTCACGCATGTGTGCTGAGGGGCACCGGCCCATCTGTCAGGATACTGGCATGGTGACTGCGATTCTTAAAGTGGGCATGGACGTGAAGTGGGATGCTTCCCTCAGTCTGGAAGATATGGTCAACGAAGGGGTTCGTCAAGGTTACGCTCACCCTGATAACGTACTCCGCGCCTCTGTTGTCAGTGATCCTGCAGGCGCACGGACAAATACCCGGGATAACACCCCAGCAGTCATCCATACTCAGATCGTTCCTGGGGACAGACTTGAGATCAGTCTAGCGGCTAAAGGTGGCGGCTCTGAGAACAAGAGTAAATTCACCGTACTGAACCCCTCTGGCAGTCTGGTCGATTGGGTTCTTAACACGGTGCCCACAATGGGTGCGGGCTGGTGCCCTCCCGGTATGCTGGGCATCGGTATTGGCGGCTCGGCTGAAAAGGCGATGCTTCTGGCCAAAGAGTCCTTGATGGAACACATCGACATCCACGAACTGATGGCCCGTGGCCCAGAAAACCGGGTAGAAGAGTTACGGCTGGAATTGTTTGAAAAGGTCAATGCACTCGGTATAGGCGCACAAGGCCTTGGTGGCCTGACAACGGTCCTGGATGTAAAAATCAAAGACTATCCAACCCATGCAGCCTCTCTGCCGGTAGCAATGATCCCCAACTGCGCTGCCACCCGCCATGTCGAATTCACCCTGGATGGAAGTGGCCCAGCCATACTTACACCGCCTAATGCTGACGAGTGGCCCGAGATCAGTCTGGATGGCGGGACGGCAACACGCCGAATCAACATTGACACCATCACCAAGGAAGAGATTGCCAGCCTGCAACCGGGTGAGAGCCTTCTGCTTTCCGGAAAACTACTGACCGGCCGGGATGCCGCACATAAACGCATTCAGGATATGTTATCCAAGGGCGAACCCCTTCCTGACGGTGTGGATTTCAAGAATCGCTTTATCTATTACGTCGGGCCAGTTGATCCCGTTCGTGACGAGGTGGTTGGCCCTGCAGGCCCGACTACCTCAACCCGGATGGACTCCTTCACCGACATGATGCTGGGAGAGACCGGGCTGATTGGCATGGTGGGTAAAGCAGAACGTGGACCCGTTGCAATTGAGTCCATCAAGAAACACGGAGCGGTCTACTTGATGGCCGTGGGCGGTGCCGCATTCCTGGTCTCCAAGGCTATCCGTGCATCACGCATGGTCGCGTTTGAAGACTTAGGTATGGAAGCGATCCGCGAATTTGAGGTAGAAGATATGCCCGTTACCGTCGCGGTAGACTCAAAAGGGACCTCGGTACACCAGACCGGACCGGCAGAGTGGAAAGTTAAAATCGGCAAGCTCTGATTGGCTTGTATAACACCCTGCTCCCGGTCAGCACTACTGCTGACCGGGAGCAGGAAACAACTTAACCCTGCAGGGCTTCCCACTGAGCTTTGGTGTAGGTCTTGATAGAGAGTGCATGAAGCTCATCACTCTCCAACTGCGTTTTAACTGTAGCCATCACCATACGCTGCTTCTGGATTGGCGTTTTGCCTTCGAACTCATCGCTGACAACAACGGCCTCAAAATGCCGCCCATCACCAGTGACCGCCGCCTGACATCCAGGCATACCCGTTTCAATCAGTTTCACAATCGCATCAATTTCCATCACAACAACCTCATCAATAGCTTTCTGATCAGCGTTTATTCAATGATCAGATTAAATTCTCTCAGGCCAGTTTAGCGGCCCTCAATAGCGGTAACACGCTAAACCCATAAGGGTTTAACTCATTTCAGAGTTCCCGGGTAGCCAGGAACTGGATATCTGGCCAGCGCTCTTCAGCCAGACTCAGGTTAACCCGTGTAGGGGCCAGATAGACCAGCTGGTCATCACCATCCAGCGCGAGGTTCTCATGTGCCTTCACCTTGAACTGCTCCAGCATTTTTGGATCTTCACACTGCACCCAGCGAGCCGTGCTGACACTAATCGCCTCCACTATCGCCTCAACACCGTATTCACCCTTTAGTCGATGAGCTGCTACCTCAAACTGGAGCACACCTACAGCACCCAGTATCAGGTCATTATTCTTCAACGGCCTAAACACCTGTGTCGCACCCTCTTCACAGAGCTGTAGTACCCCTTTCTGCAGCGCTTTCAGCCTTAATGGATCTTTCAACACAACACGCCGGAACAGTTCCGGGGCAAAATAGGGAATACCTTCGTATTTCAGATCTTCACCATCAGTAAAGGTATCACCAATCTGGATTGTGCCGTGATTATGCAGACCAATAATGTCGCCCGGCCACGCCTCTTCGACATGCTTCCGTTCATCTGCCTGAAAGGTAATGGCATTGCTAATCTGTACCGTCTTTCCGAGACGAACATGGCGCATTTTCATTCCTTTGGTATAACTTCCTGAGCAGACGCGCATAAAGGCGATACGATCACGATGAGACGGATCCATATTGGCCTGAATTTTAAAGATAAAGCCGCTAAATTTTTCATCGCTGGGTTCTACCAACCGCAGTTGGGTCTGACGCGAACGAGGCGCTGGTGCATACTGAACAAAGGCATCCAGCAGCTCCTTCACACCAAAATTATTAATGGCCGATCCAAAAAATACCGGCGTCAACTCTCCTCGAGCGTAGGCATCCAGATCGAGTTCATGGCTGGCGCCGCGAACCAGTTCAATCTCTTCACGCAACTCATCAGCCATATCGCCCAACACTTCAGTGAGGCGCGGATTATCCAACCCTTCAATGAGTTCACCGGCCTGAATCTTGCCGCCGTGGGTGGCAGAAAAAAGATGGGTCGTCTCCGTACGCAGATCAAACACCCCTTTAAGCCGCTTACCCATGCCTATCGGCCAAGTCACAGGTGCACACTTGATCTCAAGTACCTCTTCAATCTCATCCAGAATATCCAGCGCATCACGCCCTTCCCGGTCAAGCTTGTTTACAAAGGTCAGAATCGGTGTGTCCCGCATACGGCACACCTCCATCAGCTTGATGGTTCGCGACTCAACACCCTTGGCGACGTCAATCACCATCAAGGCAGAATCCACCGCAGTTAATGTGCGGTAGGTATCTTCTGAGAAGTCCTCATGCCCTGGCGTATCCAAAAGATTAACAATGCCATCACCATAGGCAAACTGCATGACCGAAGAGGTAACCGAAATACCACGCTCTTTCTCCATCTCCATCCAGTCAGACGTGGCATGGTGAGCCGCTTTACGGCCCTTTACTGTACCCGCCATCTGAATCGCCCCACCAAACAGCAACAGCTTCTCGGTCAGCGTTGTTTTACCCGCATCAGGGTGAGAGATAATGGCAAAGGTGCGCCGCCTTTGCAGTTGTGCAAGAACTTCAGACATGGGGATCTACTGGTTACGAGTAAAGGCGGAAGTATACAATATTTTATTCAAGCTCAGGAGATACTGCTCATCAATCGACCGCTGAGAGCTGACTAGAGCACCTTTGCAAAGAGAATGGCGTCCTCTCGACCTTTCCCGGCAGGGTAATAACCGCGGCGCAGGCCTATCTCATTAAACCCCAGCGATTCATACAAGCCCTGTGCGATCCGGTTACTGGCGCGCACTTCCAGAAACACCGTATCCACTTGCTGCTCCTTGGCACATGTAATGACTCGAGTCATAAGACGCTTAGCCAGCCCCTGTCCCCGCTGATCAGGGTGTATACAAACATTTAATATATGGGCTTCACCCGCTGCTTCTGACATAACGACATAACCGATTAACTGATCGTCAAGAAAGTAGCCCCAGCAGTGATAACCCACTTTCATGGAATCCCTGAATATACCAGCCGTCCAGGGGTGCTCATAACAGCGGCGTTCAACCGTCATAATGACATCAATATCACGCTCTTTTAACGGCCGCAGCTTTAGTAAGGGGTCTTTGAGTATGGTGTTCACTGACTGAGCCTATAAGCCGTTATTTGAGGAGGCTTGCGGCCTTTTGCAGGTCCTGCCATGCCTTAGCCTTTTGATCCGGCGACCTGAGCAGATAGGCCGGGTGGTAACTGACCACAACAGGCACACCTTTCAATTGATGTGATTGGCCACGCAATCGACCAACAGGCTCATCACTTTGCAACAGATTATGTGCCGCAACAGCACCTACGGCGAGTATCACTGTGGGATTCACCAGCGCAATCTGGCGCTGTAGATAAGCCGCACAATGCAGACTCTCTTCTGACCGGGGATCACGATTACCTGGCGGCCGACATTTCAGGATATTGGCTATATAGACCTGATCACGCTGCAGTCCGATGGCTTGTAACATCGCAGAAAGTAGCTGCCCCGCACGCCCGACAAAAGGCTCACCTTTGCGATCCTCCTCTACCCCAGGCGCCTCGCCAATAACCATCAGGTCAGCCGTCTGCATACCGACCCCAAAGACTGTTTGGGTACGGGATTTATGCAGCTCACACTTGGTACACTCTGCGACCTTGGCCTCAAGCTGAGGCCAGCTCAGTCGACTGATACCATCATCCTGTACAAAGCTGTCCTCAAACGCCTCCGTCACATCATCCAATCCAGCGGATATGGCATACTCTTGATCCGGCAGTGGAATATCATTCAGCCAATCGGGAGGTGCATCGCTTGATATTGCAGGTGCTGGATGTTGCGCTTGTGCCAACTCAGCAGGAGGCTTTCCCGTGGCGACAGGTAACGGATCTACTGACTCAGAGGCCTGTATTGCTTCTGAGTCAGCCGATATGGGGGTATCCGAAGACCTATGACGGGGTGTCCAGGACTGAATACCCATCGCCTCCAGATAAGCCTGTCGTTGATTCGCTTTCATAAACTATCGTGAAACCAATTAGACCTGCCCTTGGGGGTGGGCCTTATGCTCCTGGTCAAGCTTATTAACCGCATTCACATAGGCCTTCGCTGAAGCAATAACGATATCCGTATCAGCTCCCTGACCATTCACTATGCCACCATTTCTCTGCAGTCTAACCGTCACTTCACCTTGGGCATCGGTGCCACTGGTGATGGCATTTACCGAGTAGAGCTGCAGCTCAGACTCTGTCTTCACCATGGATTCGATTGCCTTGAAAGCCGCATCAACAGGTCCACCACCGGTTGCCTCACCCGACATCTCTTTGTCATCCACGGAGAGAACGACTCGAGCCGTTGGAATCTCTCCTGTTTCAGAACAGACTTTCAGCGAGACCAGCTTAACCCGCTCATTCTCTGCGCTGAATCCTGCATCAGAAACCAAAGCCTGAAGATCTTCATCAAAGATTTCATGTTTTTTGTCCGCCAAATCCTTGAATCGCCGAAAGGCATCGTTGACCTCTTCCTCTGAATCAAAGCTGATGCCCAACTCCTCGAGCCGGGTACGAAAGGCATTTCTACCAGAATGCTTACCCATGACCATACGGTTCTTTGACCAGCCCACATCCTCAGCACGCATGATCTCGTAGGTTTCACGATTCTTGAGCACCCCATCCTGATGGATACCTGACTCATGGGCAAAGGCGTTGGCACCCACAATGGCCTTGTTGGGCTGTACCGGGAACCCGGTAATGCCAGAAACCAATCTTGAGCAGTTAACAATCTGGGTAGTATCAAGGGTGGTATCACAGGTGAACAGATCGCGGCGGGTACGAACCGCCATCACCACCTCTTCCAGAGAGGCATTACCGGCCCTTTCACCCAAACCATTGATTGTGCACTCGACCTGCCTGGCTCCCTGCGTAACCGCTGCCAATGAGTTGGCCACAGCCAAGCCCAGATCATTGTGACAATGAACAGAGAAAACCGCTTTATCCGAATTGGGAATGCGCTCAATCAAGGTTCGAATAGTCTCACCAAATTGTTGCGGAAGATTATAACCTACCGTATCGGGCACATTGATGGTCGTAGCACCCGCCGCAATGGCTTGCTCGATAACCCGACAGAGAAAATCGATCTCCGAACGCCCCGCATCTTCCGGTGAGAACTCAACATTATCGGTATACTGCCTGGCGCGCTTGACGGCCCAGACAGCCTGTTTAACCACTTCGTCTGGCGTCATGCGTAGTTTCTGAGCCATGTGAATGGGCGATGTGGCAATGAAGGTATGAATTCGACCTGAATTAGCGTCACGAAGCGCCTCGCCAGCACGATCTATATCGGCCTCAAGGGCACGGGCGAGCCCACAGACGGTACTGTCCTTGATAGTACGTGCAATGGTCTGTACAGCGTCAAAATCGCCCGGACTGGCAATTGGAAACCCAGCCTCAATTACATCCACTCGCATCTTTTCCAGTGCTTTGGCGATACGCAGCTTTTCGTCCTTGGTCATGGAGGCACCAGGGCTCTGTTCACCATCACGCAAAGTCGTGTCAAAAATATATAATTTATCTGGGTTGCTCATCATCTGCTCCCGGAGAAAATCCCGCCTCTCGCGACATGGATTGTCTTGTGCTGTCTAAGAATTCGTGTTGTCTGCGTGGTTAGCCCTCGCCAGGGCATGTGCGTTTTTATGCCCCACAGGGCAGTAGTCGCAGCAGAGAGCGTAGCAGTAGAGCTTGGAGGGGACGCACAGTCCCACCTGCCTGTTCGGCAG
>JAPHUE010000044.1 GCA_026196795.1 Sedimenticola sp. | reverse complement strand
TCATTGCCACCGGATCAGGTGGTTCGAACCGTATTCGCAGCGCCATCATGCAGGTATTGATCAATCTGATCGACTTCAACATGCCTATTGAAGAGGCGGTTGAACAGCCCCGAATGCATTTTGAAAATGACCTTCTCAACATTGAATCAGGACCCCATGAGTCTGTCATTACCGCACTTCGGTCACAGTTCCCACAGCTCAATGAGTGGTCGGAAAAGAGTCTGTTTTTTGGTGGTGCACACTCCGTCATGCGTAGAAAAAATGGTCAGTTGAGTGGCGCGGGTGACAGTAGAAGAGGCGGTGTAAGCCTGGTTGTATAGCGACAAAACAGCACCGACACATCAGACACCAAGTCGCCATTTTTGATCTTGACCAAGCCAGGCAAAAAATGACGGAGAGCCCGTTTTTTACTGGTAAAAGCCACTTTTTTTGATCAAGCACACAAAGAATTGTAAAAAATGCCCGGTTTTTAGCTATTTTCAGGCGTTAACTACTTGGAAAACTTAAAATCTATGCTATGTTTAGCGCGCACACTTCAGGTCTCACTTAGGAGTTATCCATGGCCGTTAAGAAAAAAGCTGCAAAAAAAACTGCTGCAAAGAAAACACCCGTAGCAAAGAAGAAAGTAGCCACCAAGAAGAAGGTCGTGGCTAAAAAAGCTGTTGCAAAGAAAGCACCCGCCAGAAAAAAGGCTGCCGCTAAAACAGCAGCTGCACCTGCTAAAGTAAAAGCAATCACCACCAAGCAAACCAAAACCCAAATTCTCCAATCCATTGCTGAAGATACCGGGCTGACCAGGAAACAGGTTGCCGATGTATTCACTTCACTGGGTGGCTTGGTAAAAGGTCACATGATGCGTCGTGGATCAGGTGAGTTTGCAATACCAGAGACCGGCGTAAAAGTACGTCGCGTGGTTAAACCTGCACGTAAGGCACGTATGGGACGCAACCCGGCTACTGGTGAAGCAATCAAGATTGCCGCTAAAAGAGCAACGACTGTTGTAAAGGTCACTGCACTGAAAGCACTGAAAGATACTGTTGCCTAAACAACAGCGGGTGGCCTGAGTAATCTCGGGCCACCCACCTCTGACATCCAGCAACGACGGTTTCCTGCTAAAGCTTTCGCAGGGTTAACTGGTCCCCCCGCTGAATCAGCTCCAGACGCTTTAAGAAACTCATACCGAGTAAAACTTCATTACCGCCCATTGACGGTAAAACACTGGCACTGACGTTGGTGAGCGTTATATCGCCCAAACCCACTTCTGACAACCGGGTTTGCCATGACATGACCGAACCATTGGCCGTTTGACTCATTCGCTGCGGCCCCCGCGGTAGAGCCAGTTTTTTCGCCAGATCACCTGACATGGCCACATCGGTAGCGCCCGTGTCCAATAAAAAAATCACTTCATGCCCATTTATTCGCCCGTTGGCCACATAGTGGCCTGCGCGATTTCGTTTTAGGATGACTTGCGCTATACCCTGAGCATCGGTGGCGGATTCTGGAGTTGAATTAGGGTTATTCTGATTCTCCAAAAGACCACTAAAAAGATAGGATAGCAATCCAAGCAGTAGCACCCAGGAGATGATCATCATCCATCGACCAACACCCCTGGCGTCAACACTCTGCTCCCGATTCATCACGCCTCAAACCACCCTTATTGCCAGCACATATAACTGCAGACAGTGACAACGCGGCATGAGTTCAACACGCCAGATGGGTAGTCACAGAGTGTGATGGGGGACGGCCGTGCCAAAGCACATTCCGTTATTGCTATCACAAACTGGTCCAGAGCTGATCAAAATCCTGCTCATCAAACTCTGTTTTGTTTGAAGCCTGCTGCGCCGCCGCCTCTGGATCGGTGTAATAGAGCTGAATGAAAGAAGCGGTAGCTTCGATAACCCGGGTAAGAATAACCCGCTTTTTTTCTTCCTGCTGAGTCAGCCAGCTCTTTTCATCCTCTTCTGAATAGAAGGGTGCGGTAATAAGCGTGGCATCTTCATTGGGTCGCTGCTGCAACAGGCCAGGCCAATATGCCGGCTGTTTAATTCGGCCCCACTGCCTTGAAAAAATAATTGGTGTTATATCACCAGGAAACAGCTCCACACCAAAATCAATGACATCCGGGTGCTCTGCCCGCATCCAACGGATAACACCCAGCCGGAGCGAACTATTCGGCTGGCCATCCTGACCAGTCACGGCAACCAATTCACCTACCGTGATCTGCTCTTCGGCTCCACCCATCCAGCCCAGATGGTAACCACTTACACTCTCATCATAGACCAGGCAGCTACGGGGCAGAGGCTTAGCCTCATCAACAGCCTCGGCATTTAACGCCGCTTCAGGAACAGGCGTTTCTTCAGGCTCACTGTTTTTCAGCTTTTGTACAGGATCATTACTTTCATTGATCCACTGTCGAATACTGCTTAACTCAGGGTCGTCGTAAATCACATGCTCATCTGATTCCAGCAACGCACGGGGCACACCCTGGGTTTTGTTCGGCTTCTTTTCGGGGGAAGTATCGGCATTAAAAGCACCTGGTTTATTCGCTGTCGCTGGCAACTTTTCACCACCCAGCACCGCGTAAATGGCCTCTAATCCACAGACCAGCGACACCTCTCCCGGCGTCGCATCACGATCCGTAACACGCCTCGAACCAATACCCCAGGTCAACATGAGTCGAGCCATCAGGTCTGGCGAGATTTTATCCAGGGTTCCTTGCGGTCGCATCACACCATGCGGTGCCTCGCTAGCCTCCAACTCATCCGCCAGTTGAACAGCCAGATCAGTAGAATCCAGAATCCAGCCTTTTAAAACCTGATGATCGCGTTCCGCCCCTCTAAAACGAGGCGGTTCATCAACCCCTATATCAACAATGTACTGCCCCTCATCCCCGTTGCTTTTACCCAGATCAATCAGTTGGGCCTTAGGTGCCCAGCGCATCAAGGCCATGTAGACCCGCTGCACTTCACCCTGCATCAGTCGATACGGACCTGACAGAGACAACAGTAATAGCTGTTTGTAGAGATCATTCACCGTTGACTGCCTGGTAATAGTCTCTATTTCATTATCAACCGGACGCTCTACCAGTTTTTGATCAAAAGCATACCGGTGAATACCATGAATTTCTCGCCAGATATGATGAGGTGCCGGACGATAGAGCAGATAAGCCTGCAACAGATTAAGCCCAAGAAAATAGAGCACCCTGTGTAATGCCATGGCACGATTTGACTTATGCAACAGATGCCCTGCCAATGATTCATGATGGTACTGATCCAAAATCACTTTGTAGGCTTGTACGCTGAGTATGCAGAGTTCTTCATGCAGCTCCGAGAGCAGCGATGAACGCTTTGATAGTGGCAGATGCTCTCTATCGAAACTCTTCTTTAAAGAACTCAGTGTAAACAGTAGCGGCTCAAGCAGTAGCTCCATGTTAGTGACACGTGCCGAGACAGGTATCGCAGCAGCATTCATCTGCTTGAGTAATTTTTGCAGCGTCTGGGCCACTTGACCCACATTACCCATTGGCAGCTCTTCGAGTAAAAGTTTGAAACGCTTCGGCTCGAAAGTGTCATCTCCACGGGAAAGGGGTTCGCGATGCGGAAGGAGATAGGGATTACTGGCTTTGGTCACGGGGTCTCTCCTAGGTATTTTCTTATTCAATTGGGCACTTCTCTGAAGTCAACATTAAACGATTAAAGCGTCACGTTTAGGTTTATTCTTTGCTCAGTATACAGCCTTGAGAATCAACTCCAGGGCATAATATGAGCCATATGTACGTTATCTTTACACCGTCATATTAAGTATAGCCCCAAAGACTCTATCAGCGCTTTTTATTACTACAGGCAGACTTCATTCATCACACCTATGGTGCCATTGGAAATTTCGATCACTATAGGTCCTGTTTGATCTGGTAGGAACGGCTCAATAAGAGTATCTTACCAAATTCTAAATTATGGGTTTTTGCGTGCCCTCTATAGCGACTGAAAAGTCCGCGTGGGAGCTATTTCCAGCCCAGCTTTTCGAATGAACCCTTTCCGCAACGGAGGAAAATCCATGACGGAAGTAATTGCAACCAATCAGACCATCCTGGTGGTCGGCGGCGGTATCAGCGGTCTCACCGCTGCTCTGGAAGCGGCTGAAACCGGTAAACAGGTCGTGCTGGTTGAAAAACGTCCTTACGTTGGTGGCCGCGTCACCCAGCTGTATAAGTATTTCCCTAAGCTCTGCTACCCCACTTGCGGACTGGAGATTAATCAGCGCCGGGCCAAGATGAACCCGAACCTGACCATCCTGACCATGGCCGAGGTAACGGATATTCAGGGCGAGGCCGGCGACTATACCGCCAGCGTCAAACTCAGCCCACGTTATGTCAATGATAACTGCACCGGCTGTGGCGACTGCGGCAAGGCCGTTAGCGCCGAGTTTGACGATGAGTACAACTACGGCTTGGGCAAGCGCAAAGGCGCTTACCTGCCCCACCGTATGGCTCACCCGCAACAGTATGTCATCGATCCGGCTATTCTCGGCACAGAAGATGCCGAAAAAGCCAAGGCCGCCTGTAAGGTGAATGCCATTGACCTCGACATGCAGGAAGAGACGGTCAGCTTTAAAGCCGGCGCTGTTGTCTGGGCCACCGGCTGGCAACCCTACGACGCCAACAAGATTCAACCCTATGGTTATGACCGCTTCAGCAATGTCATCACCAATGTGGAGTTTGAGCGCATGGCCGATCCGAACGGCCCGACCGGCGGTAAGATTCTCCGTGCCGACGGCTCGCCTGCCAAGAACATCGCCTTTATCCAGTGCGCCGGTTCACGTGACAAGAACCACCTGCTACACTGCTCGCGCATCTGCTGCATGGCCACCCTGAAACAGACCCACTATGTTCAGGAAGCGCTGGGTGATGAGGGCAAGTCCACCATCTACTACATCGATATTCGTGCCATCGACCGGTTTGAAGAGTTCTACCAAACCGTGCGTGAAAATCCGAATGTCTCCTTCATCAAATCCAAGGTTGCCTCTATTGTCGAGAACAGAGAGAACAGCAATCCTGTCTTGAAGGGTGTGGATACCGAGGGCTATCACCGCTACGAAAACGAGCATGACCTGGTGGTACT
>JAPHUE010000137.1 GCA_026196795.1 Sedimenticola sp. | reverse complement strand
TTCGAACTCGCGACCCCAACCTTGGCAAGGTTGTGCTCTACCAGCTGAGCTATTCCCGCATCGCCTTGATGCGCGGGCTATTGTAGTCTCCCAGTCGACAGTGTCAAGCCGAAGATGGCTTGGTTAACCGTTTTTTTCCTCTGGCTGAATCGACTTATCGCTTAGGCTTGGCCAAGCCGCTTTGATATACATAAACATCGACCACAAGGTGAGAATAACCGCAACATAAAGCAACACGAAGCCGATGGTGTAAATGGGTAATCCGAGAAAATCATCACGATAGATCATTAAAAATATCGCCGTCATCTGAAAAGCCGTCTTGATTTTCCCAATGGCAGAAACAGCTATCTGGGCTCTGGCTCCAACCTCAGCCATCCACTCCCTGAGTGCCGATATCGTGATCTCTCGACCTATAATGACCAATACCGGTATAGCGAGACCAGGAATGGGATCTTGCTGGACAAGTAAAATCAAGGCAGCCGCCACCATCAGTTTGTCGGCAACGGGATCCAGGAACGCACCTAGTGCTGAGACTTGTTCCAGCTTTCTTGCCAGGTATCCGTCAAACCAATCGGTAATGGCCGCCAGTGCAAACACAAGCGCACAGGCTTGTGCGGCATGCTGCCAAGGTAGATAGAACAACACCACGAAAACCGGGATTAGAAGTATCCGCAACAATGTCAATAAGTTTGGTATGTTCTGAAGCATGACTCTCTTTTATTCTTCATGAAAAACTGCGTAGATCTGCTCAGCCAACTTCCGACTGATACCCTCAACACGTTCAAAATCGCCTATCCCGGCTCGAGCTATACCCTGAATACCACCAAAGTGTTTCAGCAAACGCTGGCGCCGCTTTGCCCCTATGCCACTGATTTGTTCCAGTACCGACGTATTTCTACTCTTGTTTCTACGCTGGCGATGGCCTGTAATTGCAAACCGATGTGCCTCATCGCGAATTTGCTGGATCAAATGCAGTGCTGGCGAATCTGCAGGCAGTATAATGGGGCGCTCACTGCCTAACAAGAATAGCTGCTCCATTCCCGCTCGCCTATCCGGCCCTTTAGCGACACCCACTAACAATACACCAATAACAGCTAGCTCTTTGAGTACTTCAGCCGCGGCATGAAGCTGACCTTTACCCCCATCAATAAACAAGATGTCGGGCAGTTGCCCCTCTCCGGCTTGTATTCGAGTGTAGCGGCGAGACAGGGCTTGTGCCATTGCCGCATAGTCATCTCCACCCTGAATGCCTTCAATATTAAAACGTCGATAATCTGTCTTTAACGGACCATTCGAGTCAAACACCACACAAGAAGCCACCGTGAGCTCTCCGCTGGTGTGGCTGATATCAAAACACTCCATTCTGCCGGGAACACTCTCCAGGTCCAGCCCCTTCTGAAGCGCCTCCAATCGACTACGCATACCGGCCTTGCTGGCCAGCTTTGCATCGACTGACAGTGCAGCATTCTGACTTGCCATACGCAGCCACTGAGCACGATTTCCTCTGACCTGAGTCCGAACCTTAACTTGACGACCAGACTCTTGAGAAAGCACCTCCTGTAGCAGGGATCTATCATCAGGTGAGTGACTCACTAAAATCTCTGCTGGAATATGCTTTCCAATATAGTATTGAGCAATAAACGCTGCGAGTATTTCAGCCTCCTTATCAACCCCTGCCGTACTGGGATAAAATGCCTTATTCCCCAAATTTCGTCCATTTCGTATAAAAAACAGCTGAACACAGACAGCGCCACCTTTGATATTACAGGCCAGAATGTCGAGATCACCCCGCTCGCCAGTGATGTACTGCTTCTCCTGTATGCGACTCAAGGCCGCTATCTGATCACGTAACCTCGCTGCCTGCTCAAACTCTAGCGCCTCTGAGGCGACCTCCATTCGTTGCACAAGGCCCTCGATCACCTCAGCAGTCTTTCCCTCCAGGAAAAGCACAGCATCCCTTACATCTTCCGCATAACTCTGCTCACTAATCAAGCCGACACAAGGAGCCCCGCACCGCTTAATCTGATATTGAAGGCAGGGTCTGGAGCGGTTGTTATAAAAGGTATCGTCGCATTGGCGCACCGGAAACAGCTTTTGCATAAGCTGTAATGTTTCGCGCATGGAACCGGCATTTGGATAAGGCCCAAAAAAGCGCCCCTTGGCCTTACGCTTTCCCCGGTGGTAGGCAAGTCGGGGAAAGGTATCCGTAGAGAGGAAGATATAGGGGTAGCTTTTATCATCCCTGAGCAGAATATTATATTTTGGTTTTAGCGACTTGATCAGGTTGTTTTCAAGGATTAACGCTTCGGCTTCCGTGTGGGTTACAGTCACCTCTATCGCCTGTATCTTGGCAACCATGAGCTGAATACGACGATTTAAGGCCCGGGTAAAATAACTACTGACCCGCCGCTTCAGATCCTTGGCCTTTCCAACATAGAGAACGCTGCCATCACCCGCCAACATGCGATAAACCCCCGGCAGGTGGGTCAAATGCTTCAAAAAACTCTTGTGATCAAAAGTGGTATTGCCAGTTTCAAGCGCCATCAGGCCATTATAGAGCCTTTAGCAGTCTTCTTGCATGGTCAAAGACGGCATGAAACATATCCGGAGTAAGGCGGCGGGTCTGCGTGTTATAGCGACTACAGTGATAGGAATCGATCAGCTGAATACCATTAGGCATAGCATGATGAGCATTATGGCCAAACTTGAATGCACTTAACTTGACGCCAAATGCCTTCAATACCGCATTGTGCGCTACCAACCCCAACGCCACGATAACGCCACCTTCTGGCAGTGTAGTCAACTCCTCAGTGAGAAATTGATTACAGGTATTGATCTCAACTCCTAGCGGCTTGTTCTGTGGCGGCAAGCATTTGACTGCATTGGTAATTCTACAATCTGTTAGCTTTAAGCCATCATCCGCAGACAGTGATTCCGGCTTACTGGAAAAGCCATATTTGTAGAGTGTTTCATACAAAAGAATACCCGCATAGTCACCCGTAAAGGGTCGGCCTGTGGCATTCGCCCCGTGCATTCCAGGTGCGAGGCCAACGACCAATAATCGGGCTTTTAGATCGCCAAAGGGAGGAACCGGGCGGGCAAAATAGTCAGGATTATCAGATTTTACCTGATCCAGAAACTCCGACAGGCGAGAACATTCGCGACAATCAGGATCAAACACTGTTTGATTCAGCCGCTGTGATCAATCCATGACGGAGGGCCAAAAGGGTTAATTCGACGTCCGTCTCAACATCCAGCTTCTCGAATAAGCGGTGTCTATAGGTACTGACGGTTTTGGGGCTAAGACAGAGCGAGTCCGATATGAACTGAGTCTTCTGTCCCTGGGTTATCATCATTAATACTTGCATTTCACGCTGGGAAAGCCGGCTGAAGGGTGAGTCTGGATTTGCTCCCGTCATTCGGGCCAAAGTCAGCTTCTGCGACACTTCACTGGAAATAAAGGGTCGTCCAGCTGCAACTACCTTGATCGCCTGAAAAAGCTCATCCGCTGGACACCCCTTGGTCAGGTAACCCAGCGCACCGGCTTCGTGCAACTGTTCGGGGAAAGGCGCATCGGAAAGAACTGTAATGACAATAACTTGGGTATCAGGATTTTGCCGACGAATTCGGCGAGTCGCTTCAATGCCCCCAATTCCGGGCATATTTATATCCATCATGACCAGATCTGGTTTAAGTTGTTTAGCCTTGAGAACAGCATCTTCGCCACTGTCAGACTCGCCGATCACTTCAATGCCCTGTGAGTCATGCAAGATATGACGAAACCCCGTTCGCACCAATTCATGGTCGTCAACAAGCAGAACCTTGATCACACAGTCACCCCAATTAAGGTCAATCACTCTAATTCAGCATGATTGAATTTCAATTCACTATAGTTATAGCATCCTGTACAAACCTGCCCTGCACTAGCGAAGATACAACCCAAGTCCTTTCATTCTTATAACACGCTATCTTATCCCCATCTTCGCCTATTGAAAAGCACTCTATTGAAATAAAATCCTTAAACCTGCTAGAGACTTGGCCTCTCTAACCCCTGTTATTTCATGTACATTTTCTGCATCGCCGCAGCAAACTTATCAAAATCAGCCACTGGAAGATGATTAATACCCGCTGCTGCCTGACGTCCTCCACCTGATGGAAACTGACTGCATAACTGATCAGCACCTCTACGATTGGTTAAAGGCGCTCGTACACTGACAACATAGCCACCTTTGCTGTTAGGCGTCATCACAGCATGCGCCTTCTCAGGATTAGTATTGGTTAACTGGTTACCAAAAACACCACTCACCCTTCTTGCCCAAGGCTCGCTGGGTAGAATAATGATTTCAACAGAATCTGAACTAAATGCGGCCCCCACCTTCCCTGCCAAACCCAAGTCTTCATGGTAACCAGAGTATAGTTGCTGATAGCAAGAACTGGCATCAGTAATCACATCCATTGGATCTCGATACGCCAGCAATGACAGATAAAGCTTATCAGGGGCGATATGGAGATCCTCTATACCCTCTCCATAACCATTATAGTTCAGACATACACCCAATGATCTCAGCTGATCTACTTGTTTTGAAGAATAGTTTTGTTTCTTGCAAAGAAATTCGGCAGCGCGATTCATGTTATCACCAAATGCCGCCGTTATAGCCCAGGGCTGAAACCGCCCACCCAGATACTTATCGATTAACAAACTGGTACATGTTTCAGAATCTGTATCAATAATAGCCGTTAAGCCAGAATGATCTGGAATTACGCCAGGCCGGTGATGATCTGCATAGAACACATCCACACCCTGATCCAGTAAACGGTTCAGGTCTGCGGTATTTTTCTCCATTGATATATCAAGTACTGTGACCCTGTCCCCTTGGCCCGCATCAACTCGAGCTAGCAACTGTATATCTCGCTTCACCCCGGTAATTAACTGACTCTTTTGTGGGTCCGCCTTGCGCAGCTGCAATAACGCACAAATGCCATCCGCATCGCCGTTAAATACATCAATTATATCCATTTAATTACCACCGCTTTTTTGTCAAAGGCTTATTTGGGATGGGTTGTTTTATTAACAGCCATTCTACACTGGGCAGACGACAAGTATTCAATCCAATACAATGAGCAACGAAGAGCTAGGATTAAACTCTGCGCATTTTAGCCGATTAAATGCCTCTCGCAGAATTGTACGTTCGAATCTTAGCGTGAACATGATTGCCCCTAAGAATTAAATCATGTCCGCTGGGCGCTCACCCTACGGGCGATGCCGATCTTTCGAACGAAGGGTTCTTATCAAATCCTGTGCACGTCCCCACATTAAAAAGCCCCGCACTTGGCGGGTTCAATCTAAGATAGCGTGCTGGAATGAGGCAGGGATTGATTCGCACCCGCTGGGTGCTCACCCTCCGGGCGATGCCGCTGGCATCGTCCAGATCGGCCCTGCCGATCTGTCGAACGAAGGGTTCTTATCAAATTCTGTGCACTTCCCCACATTAAAAAACCCCGCACTTGGCGGGGCTTTTTAATGTGGCGGAGAGACAGGGATTCGAACCCTGGGAGGGCTACAAACCCTCGCTGGTTTTCAAGACCAGTGCATTCAACCGCTCTGC
>JAPHUE010000070.1 GCA_026196795.1 Sedimenticola sp. | reverse complement strand
TCGGCGTCTTTGTCATAATAGATGTTCATGGTCATTTCTGTATTACCTTTAAAAATAGTGCTTCAATCCAGGGACATGCCATCAGCATGTCATTTAAATAATGCTATATCGATTAACTGGTTTGCTTAGAGGGACAAACCTTTTGCCCCACGAGAGATACCTGAAGGCCCAGTCCTTACCACCTCAACAATCAGATCCTCTTCAATAGCCTTAACAAAGGCATCCAACTTGGACGCCTGCCCAGTCATCTCAATGAGATAGCTGGTATCAGTGACATCGATAATCTTGCCACGGAAGATATCTACCAACCGCTTGATCTCTTCACGCTGGGCCTTCTCAGCCTTTACTTTAATCAGCATCATCTCCCGTTCAACGTGAGGGCCTTCTGAAAGATCCAAGAGTTTGACCACTTCGACCAGCTTATTCAGCTGCTTGGTAATCTGCTCAATAATATTTTCGTCTCCACTGGTGACCAAGGTCATACGGGAGAGAGAGGCATCATCGGTTGGCGCAACAGTGAGTGACTCGATATTATAACCGCGTGCAGAGAACAGCCCAGCTACTCTGGACAACGCCCCAGCCTCATTCTCCATCAGAATTGAAATGATATGTCTCATGGTTAGACCAGCTCACTTTTCGGGGGAAGATACATCTCATGGTGACCTTTGCCGGCCTCAATCATCGGATAGACATTCTCCGTCGGATCAATCACCACATCCATAAATACCAAACGATCCTTTAGGGCAAAGGCTTCCTTCATAGCGCCTTCAAGATCAGCCGGAGTCTCAATTTTCATACCCACATGGCCATAACTTTCTGCCAGTTTCACAAAATCTGGCAAGGCATCAACATAGGAGTGCGAATAACGGCCGTCATAGAAGAACTCCTGCCACTGCCGAACCATACCCATGTAGCCGTTATTGAGTAGCATGATCTTGATCGGTAAGTCGTGTTGCTTACAGGTAGCCAGCTCCTGGATGCACATCTGGATACTCGCCTCACCGGTCACCAATGCCACATCGGCACCAGGATGAGCCATCTGGATACCCATAGCGGCTGGCAATCCAAACCCCATGGTACCCAGACCACCGGAGTTGACCCAGCGACGTGGTTTATCAAAACCATAGAACTGGGCAGCAAACATCTGATGCTGTCCAACATCCGAAGCCACAAAGGCATCACCAGCCGTAACCCTGTGCAGTGTTTCAACAGCAAATTGCGGTTTTATCTGCGGATGACTGCGGTCGTAACTCAGGCATTGCGCGGACCGCCAACTGTCAATCTGTTCCCACCACTTCTTCAATGCGGCTGTTTTCGGGCCTTTTTTGCTCTCTTTAAGCACCTTCAGCATGTCCTGAAGTACAGATTTGACTGGCCCGACGATCGGTACATCAACCCTGACATTCTTGGAAATGGATGAGGGATCAATATCAATATGAATGATCTTTGCATTTGGACAGAAGTGTGCAATATGGCCAGTTACACGGTCATCAAATCGGGCACCAATTGCAATCAGCACATCCGTATCATGCATCGCCATGTTAGCTTCGTAGGTACCATGCATACCCAACATACCAATGAACTGCTTATCACTCGAGGGATAGGAACCCAGCCCCATCAGCGTGTTAGTGATTGGAAACCCAAGTTCACGGGTAAGTTCTGTCAGTTCATCACTGGCATTACCAATGACTACACCACCACCAGTATAAAGAACCGGTCGCTCTGCGTTCAGCATGAGATTCACGGCTTTTTTTATCTGACCCAGGTGACCTTTTACAACTGGGTTATAAGATCGCATTTTGATCTTTTTCGGATAGTCGTAAGGAATCTTTATATTCGGGTCAGTAATATCCTTCGGAATATCAATCACCACTGGGCCGGGGCGACCAGATGTTGCGATGAAAAATGCCTTCTTGAAGGTCTCCGCAATATCTTTAACGTCCTTAATCAGGAAGTTATGCTTCACACAGGGACGGGTGATACCAATAGTATCGACTTCCTGAAATGCATCACTCCCTATGAATGGGGAGGGTACCTGGCCAGTCAACACGATCATGGGAATGGAATCCATATAGGCCGTCGCAATACCAGTAACCGCATTAGTTGCGCCAGGCCCAGAGGTAACCAGCGCGACACCAGGCTTACCCGTTGAGCGGGCGTATCCATCGGCGGCATGGGTTGCAGCCTGCTCATGGCGAACCAGTATATGTTTTACGAAATCCTGCTTAAACAGCGCATCGTAAATATGGAGCACGGCCCCACCAGGATAACCAAATACATGCTCAACGCCTTCGTCTTTCAAACACTGAATGACGATCTCGGCACCACTCAATTCCACAAAAAACCTCCCAACAAACCGGGTTACGGGCCATTCCCGTACC
>JAPHUE010000194.1 GCA_026196795.1 Sedimenticola sp. | reverse complement strand
GCATCCCGGTCACGGGCCTGGGTGAGAAAGTGGAAAACCGCGCGGTCATGCCAGAGCTGAACAGGATGATCAAGCTTGAACGCCGTGGCATCCGCTGTCAGCCATTCGATTTGTTCGGCGCTATCGCCCAGTCTCTGTTGGCTAGCATCTAGTGCTGCCTGTGCGATATCGAGTACGGTAATCTGCTGATAGCCAGCCTGTAATAGATGATCGACCAGTCGGGAGGCACCACCACCGACATCAATAATGGGCTGATCTTTTGTTAGCCCCGCATTGTTGATAAGTGCTAATGAACGGGTTGGTTCGGGTTGAAACCAACTTACATCATCGGGTGATTGGGTACTGTAGATCTTTTCCCAGTGTGTCTTGCGCTCGTCACTGTTTTGATTATTCTGCTGTGGGTTCATTCAAAGGCTACCTAAGTGTTTTCTGGTTCTTCAGAGCCTTCAAACGAGTAGGGGAAGGCACTGCGTGAGTTTTCATCAATACTAATCCGTCTTGAGAGTGGCGGGAAGGCGCGTTGTGGGCAGTCGCGTCGTTCGCAGACGCGGCAACTGACGCCGATAGGCTCTACGGCTGCGCTGTCATCCAGATTAAGTCCTGTTGAGTAGATCAGTTTATCGGCATGCTTGATTTCACAGCCCAGTCCAATAGAGAACTTGCGCTGGGGGTTCAGGTAACTGGTGCCACTCTCATGCACAGTTCTGGCGAGACAGAGGTAGGTCTTGCCATCAGGCATACGGGCGAGTTGCCTGAGGATGGTGCCGGGTGATGAAAAGGCTTCGTGAACATTCCATAGTGGGCAGACGCCTCCCAGGCGCGCAAAGTGAAAGCTGGTGGCACTCTGACGTTTAGAAATATTGCCGGCGAGGTCTACTCGAACGAAATAGAACGGTACCCCTTTGTTACCCGGTCGTTGCATGGTGCTGAGTCGGTGACAGACTTGCTCAAAGCTGGTGCCATAGAGTCCACTCAGGCAGCCGATGTCATAGCGCAGCCGTTTGGCGTTGGTGAGAAACTGCGAATAGGGCATTAGCAGGGCGCCGGCAAAGTAGTTGGCAAGGCCTACACGACAGATCGCCTGGGCCTGTGTGCTGACCAGTTCGGCATCTTCCAGTTCGCGGTTGATCAACTCCGGGAAGACCAGCAGGGCGATCTGATGGGCAATATGAAATGCCCGCCGCGCCGGTGATGAGGGCTTGGTGACATAGAGAATCTTGTTTTCGGAATCAAATTTTTTCTGTATGGAGCGATTCTCTTCGAAGCTGTTTAGTTTTACTTCTATTTGGTAGTTCTGTTTCAGGAAATCGGTCAGCCCCTGTTCCAGGTCATCTATTGAGAATTCCTGTTTGATGAAGAGTGTTTCGGCGGCATGATCCAGTGATTCAATATGGTTATTTCGACGGTAGAAAAAATCCCGCACCTCTTCATACGGAAACTGGGCACCATGGAGCGCCTTGATGCGCTCTTCACCTGCAATGGACTCGGAGAGTGTCTGATGATCTACCTGCAGTCGTTGATAGGCACGGAACAGTTGCAAGAAGCGGTCAGCCAACCGGGGTGAGGTTGAGACTACCTCCCGAAGCTCATGGATGGGAATGTCGGCACCACGGAACAGTGGGTCATTGAGCGATTCTCTGAGCTGATTGGCACGTCGGTCTTCATCCTCGGCCCAGTCGGTAAAATCAATGTTCAGTGCCAGCTCAAGCTTGGTCAATATGCGCTTGTTAAGTGGCCGTGCGTCGTTCTCTATCTGATTCAGATAACTGGGGGAGATGGCCATTTTATCGGCGAGTGAGGCCTGTGTCAGACCCCTTCGATCTCTCAGTTTTCGGATTCGACTACCCAGATTGGTCAGCTTTGTCATGGAACAGGCACTCTCCGAATATGCTTATTTGCAAATATACTCGCATAAAACTACTGTTTAAACAGCATCTTATGGGATAATTGTTAAATTGGCAATATGGCTTTGAAATATTTGCAATGGGCATATTTTGTTGTCTTATTGAGCCTGAAACTTCTCACAACACTGGTATACTGAGAAGTTGTTCCATTCTTACGAATTATTTAGGATCGAGGACGATCAAACATGCGATATGTGAGTACCCGTGGTGGCATAGAGCCGGTTTCCTTTTCTCAAGCGGTAATGATGGGCCTGGCGACCGATGGTGGCCTGCTGTTACCGGAGTCGTTTCCACCAATCGATGAGAACACGCTGAAACAGTGGGCAGGTCTCTCTTTTAAAGAGCTGGCTGTTGAGGTGATGTTCCCGTTTGTTGGTGAGGATATATCACGACAGGAGCTGGTTGATCTGGTTGAACGCTCATATGCCAGCTTTAGCCACCCTGAGGTGACCCCCGTCGTTGAGAAGGGGCAACTCAAGATCCTCGAACTGTTTCATGGGCCAACCGCGGCATTCAAGGATGTGGCACTGCAGTTCCTCGGTAATCTGTTTGAACTGCTGCTGGAGCGCAGTGGTGGCCGCTTGAATATTCTTGGTGCGACCTCCGGTGATACGGGCTCTGCCGCAATCTACGGTGTGCGTGGTCAGGAGCGGATTGATATCTTCATACTGCATCCCAAGGGTCGGGTATCACCGATTCAGGAGCGTCAGATGACCACGGTGCTGGATGCCAATGTACATAACATTGCCATCAACGGGACCTTTGATGATGGTCAGCGAATTGTAAAAGAGCTGTTTAACGACCTCGACTTTAAATCCGAGTACAGTCTGGGTGCCGTCAACTCCATCAACTGGGCGCGTATCCTGGCCCAGGTGGTCTACTATTTTTATGCTTGGGGAAGAATGAGTTCAGGTGATGTGAAGCAGAAGGTCACCTTCTCTGTACCGACGGGAAATTTTGGTGATATTTTTGCCGGCTATGTGGCTCTGCGAATGGGCTTGCCGGTTGAACGCCTGATTCTTGCGACCAATCGAAATGACATTCTCAGTCGCTTCGTCAATAGTGGTGTCTATTCGACGGGGACAGTACACCCAACGATCAGCCCGTCAATGGATATCCAGATATCATCCAACTTTGAACGTTATCTCTACTTCCTGATGGATGAAGATCCTGCACAAGTGAAAGCATTGATGGATCAGATGAACCAGGAGGGCAGGTTGGAAGTGCCCGAAGAGAAACTGGTTGAGGTGAATCGGCTGTTTTATGCCGCTGCAGTGAGCGAAGACGAGACTCAGCTGCAGATCAGGGAAACCTATGAGCAGACCGGGTATATTCTTGATCCGCATACCGCCGTAGGCGTGCATGCGGCCAAAGCTTTTCCCGGTGCGGTCTGTCTGGCGACTGCTCATCCTGCCAAATTTGGTGCCGCTGTTAAGGATGCAATAGGCGTAGAGTCCGAACCACCACCATCACTCCAGGGGTTGATGGAGAAGGAGACTCGTTGTGCCGTATTGGATGCCGACGCGGTGGTTATAAAAGATTTTATGAAGAGCACACTTGCCAACTGAGGCAGAGTTCATTAGAAAGGTACCTACCGATCGGCCGTTTGTTCGGCCGATCTTTTTTTGTGGACAGTAACACCTGACAGACAAGCGAAGAGAACCATGGCTACAGAGTCCAGAACAATCAAAATAGTTGATACCACACTGCGGGATGGTGAACAGACTCAGGGGGTCTCATTTTCACCGGAAGAGAAGTTGAACATTGCCAAGGCATTGCTGGAGCTGCTTAAGGTTGATCGTATTGAAGTGGCCTCAGCCCGTATTTCAGAAGGTGAGAAGGCAGCGGTTGCCGAGATTATCAACTGGGCCGAAACGGTAGGCTTGGCGGATCGGGTTGAAGTCCTGGGCTTTGTCGATTTTAAACGCAGTGTTGACTGGATTCGAGAGGCGGGTGGTCGTGTTATCAATTTGCTGGCCAAGGGTAGCGAGAATCATTGTGTTAATCAGTTGAAAAAAACCCTGACCCAGCATGTGGGTGATATTAAAAAGACCATTAACTATGCCCATAAACAAGGTTTGAAAGTTAATGTCTATCTGGAAGATTGGTCAAATGGCTACCGGGATAATCCTGAATATGTATACGACCTGATGGGTCGGCTACAGGATTTAGGTATCGAGCATTTTATGCTGCCGGATACCCTGGGTGTACTGACACCTGATGAGGTGTTCAGTGATCTGCAGGATATGATTCAGCGCTTCCCTGACTGTCAGTTCGACTTCCACCCGCACAACGATTATGGCCTGGGTACAGCCAATGCCGTGATGGCGGTTAAGGCCGGGGTCTCCTCGGTCCACTGTACCCTGAACTGTCTGGGTGAGCGGGCCGGTAACGCCTCTCTGGCGGAAGTGGCGGTAAATTTGAAAGATCAGATGGGTATCAAGCTGTCGATTAAAGAGTCGCACCTGGTGTTACTTAGTCAAATGGTTGAGAACTTCTCGGGTAAGCGGGTGTCCGACAATGCACCTATTATTGGTGCCGATGTGTTTACCCAGACCAGCGGCATTCATGCTGATGGTGACAAGAAAGGCGGACTGTACCAGACGGCGCTGACCCCTGAACGTTTCTCCCGACGTCGCAGTTATGCACTGGGCAAGATGAGCGGAAAGGCCTCGCTGCAGAAAAACCTAGAGAAGATGGATATTTCACTCTCTCCTGAAAATATGGAAAAGGTTCTCAAGCGGGTTGTCGAACTGGGCGATGAGAAGAAAGCGATCACATCGGATGATCTGCCCTTTATCATTGCAGAGGTTCTGGAGAGTAAGGATTACCATCATATTGAATTGATCAACTGTTCAATTACTTCTGGGCTTGATCTTGAGTCAACTGCCAGTATCAGGGTAATGATACAGGGTGAGGAGATTCGCTCGGCAGGGATTGGTAATGGAGGTTTTGATGCCTTCATGAATGCGGTTGGAAAGGTACTTAAAAAGTTTGATGTGGCGCTACCAAAACTGGTGGATTTTGAAGTGCGTATCCCTCGTGGTGGCAAAACCAATGCACTGACCGAGGCGACCATCTCCTGGGATATGGAAGGGCGTCGTTACAATACCCGCGGCATTCATTCCAATCAGGTTTTCGCAGCAATTAATGCCACCATGCGTATGCTGAATATTCTGCTGCATCGATTGGAAAAAGCAGGCAGTAGTTGAATAACAAACCCAGCCAAATCTACTCATTAGTCTGGGCATGAGAGGATGTGATGAAAGAGTCAGTTAAAGAGTACTACGGTAAAATTCTGCAACACTCAAATGATCTGCAGACGAATGCCTGCTGTACTGCGGACCCCAGCACTCCGGATTTTCTCAAACAGGCTATGAGCAACATTCATGATGAGGTAGCTGCCCGTTATTACGGCTGTGGTTTGGTTCGCCCTGAAGTATTGGAAGGGATGCGAATTCTCGACCTGGGCAGTGGTTCAGGTCGCGACTGCTATCTGTTAGCACAGTTGGTAGGTGAAACAGGTTATGTGCTGGGTGTTGATATGACCGATGAGCAACTGGCAGTTGCGCATCGACATGTTGAATGGCACCGGGAACGCTTTGGTTTTGCCCAGTCCAATGTTGAGTTCCGTAAAGGCTATATTGAACAGCTTGATGAGTTGGGTCTTGAGGAGGGCAGCTTCGATATTATTGTTTCCAATTGCGTCATCAATCTTTCGCCTGATAAAGAAGCTGTTTTACGGGAAGCCTATCGTTTATTGAAACCCGGTGGAGAACTCTATTTCTCTGATGTCTATTCAGATCGGCGTGTACCCGCTGAATTGCTGAATGATCAGATTCTCTATGGTGAATGCCTGAGCGGTGCGCTTTACTGGAATGATTTTCAGAATCTGGCTAAGAAGGCTGGATTCCTTGATCCCCGTTTGGTGGAAGATCATCCGATTACCATTGGTAATGATGATATTCATCGAAAGATCGGCCATATAAAGTTCTTCTCGGCCACCTACCGGTTGTTCAAACTTGAAGAATTGGAGAGTCATTGTGAAGATTATGGTCAGGCGGTTGTTTATAAGGGTGGGATTACCAATAACGAACAACAGTTTGAGCTTGATAAGCATCACTTGATTGAGAAAGGTAAAGTGTTTCCAGTGTGCGGAAATACCTACCGAATCTTGAAAGAGAGCCGCTTTGCTCAATTCTTTGAGTTTTTCGGTAACAGGGATACCCACTACGGTATTTTTGAGGGGTGCGGCACAAGTCTGCCATTTGCTGCCGAGGTCAGTGGGGATGTAGGTACTCAAGGATCAGGCTGTTGTTAATCCTCCTCTGTGCCGGCAATTTTCGCACAGCCAGATGGCGGAGGGATGAGTAAGGCCTCTGCACGGCGGTCAGTTTGCGGTCTATTCTGCGGGAGCGTTCGAGGCTTTGCTTCTGTTAGCCCGATCTGTCCGCTCAGATAAGGAAGTGCTATCCCATTATCGACGTGTTTGTGAAGAGATCAGGCCGCGGACTAGTGGGCTTCCCGAACATGTTCTATCGATGTGATTTTTCCTTTAAACGGGTAAAGATTTTCCTAAGAACTTAATAGTGATCATAAGCTTGTTAGGTTTTGTCTCAGGTTGGTCTAAAATCAGATCTAAAGATTTAATTCTTATTGTCGATAAAACCCCAATAGGCCCGAATACTCTGTGGAGATCGCTTGATGGACAAGATGCGCAAACTGTTGGAATCTGTTGATGCTTGTGCTGATCGGCTGGATGCGTTGAATACCCGGTTCTCCAATCTTGCGACTGATGCAACCCGAGAGAGTGTTGAGGCTTGGCGAAAAGCCAAAGATCAAGTGGTTTTTGATCAAACGGAAGAGAAAAAAGAGCCTAAAGAAGGGCCTGATGTCAAGACGATTGCGGTAGAATTACTTGAAAAACAGGGGCATGGCCTGGAGGATGTCATCGACATTCTGATGAGTGATCATCAGATCGAAATGACAATAGAGAGTTTGGCCCAGACCATTGGCAAGCAGGCCTATATTGCAGCGCTGCGAAAAGACGCCAGTGACCTTCTTGGTAATGCCATCTCCTATGCACAGATAGCCAACCTATGGAACGATCTTGATCGTCCTGCCTTTGGTGGTGAAACATGGACCGCACGTAGCGTCTCGATTCTGGTTGAGTAGCGTTGTCAACGCATAGCGATCGCGGCTTTCTGCATCGAAGTGGGATCAGTTTAGCGCTTTATTCTTTAACTCCCTCTATAATTAGTAAGTTCTATCTCTACACCAAATTGGTTGCTGAATGAGTTCCGGTGAAACCCCAACATTTGATATCAAAGCCTTCGCCAATATCCTGGTCGCGGATATTGAAAATAACCGCATTCGGTTGCCGACACTGCCGGCTATATCGCTTGAGGCCTTGTTGGTGGTCAATGATGCCGGTAGCTCAATGGCTGATGTGGCCAAGATCATCAGTAAAGACACCTCCATGGCTGCCCGTCTGGTCCGATATGCCAACAGCCCTCTCTATCGGGGTGTGAGTACTGTAAGCAGTGTAAAAGCTGCGATCACGCGCATAGGATTTGATGCGGTAAAAAACGCCATTCTCAGCTTGGCCATGCGTGATGTATTCACTACCTCCTTTCGATCGATTCAGGACCGTATGGAGGCGCTGTGGAAGCACAGCGTGGATGTGGCTACCAAGGCAACCCAGCTTGTCGCCCATTTTCCTCACCTCAATCAGGATGAGGCGATGCTAGCAGGCCTAATTCACGATGTCGGGACTATCCCGGTGTTGATCAAGGCAACTGAGTATCCCATATTGCTGGAAAAAGAGACTAACCTGGATAGAGTGATCGATAAGCTTCATATGCCAGTGGGGAAGTTTTTGCTCTCTCGATGGAATTTCGATCCTCAACTGGTGGAAGTGGCGGCCACTCACGATAAACTGGATCGCGTACCAAAGAGTGACGAGGTGGATTATGTTGATATTATCCAAGTGGCCAATATCCTCAGTCATCAGGGATCAGAGAGCCGTTGGGCCGATGTTGATATTCGAAAAAACCTAGCCTGCAAGCGCGTCGGTATTGAACTGATAATGCGCTTGGGCGATATGGCAGATGAGGATTCCGAGTCTGAGTTCAGTGTAATGCTGGGATAAGCAGGTAATAACGAAAAAAAAGCCCGGGACCTTGAGGTTCCGGGCTTTTTTAATGTTTGGAGCGGGAAACGAGATTCGAACTCGCGACCCCAACCTTGGCAAGGTTGTGCTCTACCAGCTGAGCTATTCCCGCATCAATTGAAGGCCGGTATTC
>JAPHUE010000268.1 GCA_026196795.1 Sedimenticola sp. | reverse complement strand
TTTCACCCAACCCCAGCATCAAGCCTGACTTGGTCGGTACGCCTGGATTTTCTGCTTTGAACTGCTGTAGCAGATCAAGCGACCATTGATAATCAGCGCCAGGTCGAACCTGCTTATAGAGCCGGGGAATGGTCTCTAAGTTGTGGTTAAGTACATCTGGCGGTGTTGCTGTAAGCTGTTGCAGTGCCTGTTCCATGCGGCCACGAAAGTCGGGCACCAGAATCTCTACCTTGATACCCGGGCTTGATTTTCGCACGGCCGCAATACAATCAGCGTAATGCCCCGCGCCACCATCCATCAGATCATCCCGGTCAACTGATGTAATGACAACATAGCGTAGACGCATCTTTTTTACCGCTTCAGCCAAACGGGCAGGCTCTCCGGCATCGAGCGCCAGGGGTCTGCCATGAGCGACATCACAGAAAGGACAGCGACGGGTACAGATATCACCCATAATCATGAAGGTGGCGGTGCCATGGTTGAAGCATTCGGCCAGATTGGGGCAGGAGGCCTCCTGGCAAACGGTATGTAGATCTGTGTCTGCAACCAGTGTTTCGATCTTCTGTCGCTGTTCAGGGCTGGGCAGTTTGATACGAATCCAGTCAGGCTTTTTTAAAGGATTCGTGGCAGGGACGACTTTAATTGGTATGCGTGCCACCTTATCTGCATCACGCAGTTTTTCGCCGGCAATAACCGGTTTCCGTTTTGTTGATGACTCACTCATGGTGTTACCTGTGGCAGCTGTTCTCTGCATGCAGACGAAATGTTAGAAATGCGTGGCAAAATAATCCCCGCACAGGCGGGGATTATTGCGTGGCACAATGTGAGAAGAATTACTTCTTTCGCTTTGGAATAAACAGGTCTGTAATAGTCCCTTCAAACGCCTCGGCCGCCATAGCCACCGTCTCCGACAGTGTCGGATGCGGGTGGACAGTCAAACCAATGTCAGAGGCATCACACCCCATCTCAATGGCCAGGCAGACTTCGGCAATCAGGTCGCCTGCATTTGGACCGACAATACCGGCACCAATAACCTGGCCCGTCTCTTCGTCAAAGATCATCTTGGTCAGGCCTTCATCTCTACCGAGTGAAAGTGAACGACCACTGGCCGCCCAGGGGAAGGCGCCTTTACCAAACTTGATACCTTCAGCCTTGGCTTCGGCTTCTGTTTTACCCACCCAGGCAATTTCAGGATCGGTGTAAGCAACAGAAGGGATCACCCAGGCATCAAAGAAGGTGCTCATGCCGGCACAGACCTCTGCGGCGACCTTGCCTTCATGCACAGCCTTGTGTGCCAGCATGGGCTGGCCAACCACATCACCAATGGCGTAGATATGCGGCACGTTGGTGATCTGTTGTTTATCCACATGGATGAAACCTTGATCATCAACTGCAACGCCAGCATTCTGCGCATCAACCTTGTGACCGTTGGGTGAACGACCGACAGCCACCAGAATCGAGTCATAGAGTTGGGGTTCAGGTGCCTTGGCTCCTTCAAAGGTAACACGCAACCCTTCGTCGAGTGCTTCAACTTTAGTCACGCGGGTCTTGGTCAGGATAGACTCATACTGTTTTGAGAGTCGTTTATGCAGGGGCTTGACAATATCCTTGTCAGCACCGGCAATCAGCCCATCCAGCATTTCAACAACAGTAATCTTGCTGCCTAGTGCATGGTAGACCGTAGCCATTTCCAGCCCAATAATGCCGCCGCCAATGACCAACATACGTTTGGGAATTGATGTCAGTGCCAGTGCACCTGTGGAGTCAATAATACGCGGATCTTCCGGCAGGAAGGGCAGTTTAACTGGCGCAGAGCCAGCCGCGATAATGCATTGTGAGAAACCGACAATTGTCTTGGTGCCTTTGTCGTCCGTCACTTCAATATTATTCTGGTCAATGAACTTGCCATAGCCATTTACCACCTGCACCTTGCGCTGTTTAGACAGACCCATCAGTCCGCCGGTCAGACGCGTGACTACTCCGTTCTTCCATTCACGCAATGCATCCAGATCGACTTCAGGCTCGATAAATTTTAGACCGTGACTGCGAAAATCCCTGGACTCTTCCAGCACCTTGGCCGCATGCAGTAAAGCCTTGGAAGGAATACAGCCAACATTGAGACAGACGCCACCAAGACTGCTATGACGTTCAATAAGGATTACTTTTTTACCGAGATCAGCAGCCCGGAAGGCCGCGGTATAACCGCCAGGTCCAGCGCCGAGTACGACAATGTCAGCCTGTATGTCAGCGTTACCAATATAGGCAGCGTGCTCAACAGGGGCGGTAACCTTGGGTGCTGGTGTGGCACTCGCGGTATTACCCGTTTGGGTTACTGTATTCCCGCCGGGTGCAGGCACTTCCAGTGTAACGATGAGATCTCCCTGGGAAACTGTATCGCCAACCTGAATGTGTACGGCATGTACATGACCGCTGCTGGTTGAGGGTACTTCCATGGAGGCCTTGTCGCTCTCCAGTGTTAAAAGCGGTGTCTCGTCTGTGATAGTATCACCCGGTGCAACAAGAACTTCGATGACATCCACATCCTGGAAGTCGCCGATGTCCGGCACATAGACATCCTGTAATACCGTCTTGCCTGCATCGCCCGGTGCGGCACCCCTGCTGGCGTTTTTCTGCACGAGGGGCTGCGGATCCTGTGCCGCCACTTTGGGTTCGACCGCAGTCTCCAGGTTAATAATATGACTGCCCTTGGAAACCTTGTCGCCAAGATTGACCAGAATCTCTTTAACCGTACCGGATGAGGGTGAAGGGATCTCCATAGAGGCCTTGTCACTCTCCAGTGTAAGCAGTGGATCATCGATATTGATGGCATCACCTACCGATACCAGAATTTCGATAATCTCTACATCTTCGAATTCCCCGATATCGGGGACCTGAACTTGTTCAATTGTGCTCATTGTCTTGTTCCGTCTCTTTTATGTTGGGGATAATCTAAAGCAGCAGCCGCCGTACATCGTTCATCAGGATGCCAAGGGTGCGCACAAAGTGCGCGGCCTGGGCACCATCAATCACTCGGTGATCGTAGGAGAGCGACATCGGTTGCATCAGCCGGGGAACAAATTCACTGCCATTCCATACCGGTTTCATTTGCGAGCGGGTCAAACCCAGAATGGCTACTTCTGGCGCATTAACAATGGGTGTGAAGGCCGTACCACCAATGCCGCCGAGACTGGATATGGTAAAGGTAGCACCCTGCATATCGGCCGGTTTCAGTTTCTTGTCTCTGGCCTTGACACTCATCTCCATCAACTCGGCGGAGAGTTCGAAGATACTTTTGCTATCCACATCCCGGATGACAGGTACGACAAGCCCATTGGGTGTATCAACAGCAATACCAATATTGATGTACTTCTTCAATATCAGGTTTTCGCCACTGCCATCGAGGGAAGAGTTAAAGTTGGGATAAGTCTTCAGTGCAGCCGCACAGGCCTTCATGAAGAAACTGAGCAGGGTTACGCGTACACCCTGTTTCTCGGTTTCGGCCTTGAGCGATTTTCTGAAAGCCTCCACCTCAGTGATATCAGTTTCGTCTTGATGCGTCACATGCGGAACATTCAACCAGGCACGGCTGAGATTGATGCCGGTGAGCTTTTTGATTTTACTCAGTGGCTGCAATTCAATCTCACCAAACTTGGAGAAGTCCTGCTCAGGTATGGCTGGAATACCTGATGTGGCAGGTGCCGCTGACGAACTGCCGCTGACAGGCTTTCCACCCTTGGATGATTCAACAAAGTCTTTGAGTACACGCTGGCCTGCGTTGGATAAATCTTCGCGGGTGATGCGCCCCTTGCGTCCGGTTCCTTCCAGAGTGTTCAGGTTAATGCCTTTTTCTCGAGCGATACGACGCACCGATGGGCTGGCATGGGTTCGTTCAAAAGAGACCTGTTTAAGGTCGGCTGCTGCACTGGTTGTTGCGGGTGCTGCCGCAGGTGTTGCAGCCGCGACAGCTGCAGGCTCAGTGGCTGGTGCGGCGGCTTCAGATGCAGCAGGTGCTGTATCAGCGGCGGCGCCTTCTACTTCAAGCAACAGTACCAGGCTGCCCTCAGAGACTTTGTCCCCCAGTGCTACCTTAATCTCTTTGACAACGCCAGCATCAGAAGAGGGCACTTCCATAGAGGCCTTGTCGCTCTCCAGGGTAATCAGTGCATCATCAACGGCGATAGTGTCGCCTGGTGCAACCAGGATCTCGATAAGCTCAACTTCTGAAAAGTCACCGATATCCGGTACAAGAATTTCTTTAATAGTCACGTCTGTTTCTCCTTATTCTGTGCTCGGATTAAACGGTTACCGGATTGGGTTTGTCAGTGTCGATACCATACTGCTGGATCGCCTGGGTGACTTGATTAACGGGTATGACCCCCTCATCGGCCAGTGCCTTGAGGGCAGCGATAGCTACATGATAGCGATCAACTTCGAAGTGGCTGCGCAGGCTTTCACGACTGTCAGATCGGCCAAAACCATCCGTGCCGAGTACGGTGTACTTGGCGGGTACAAATGGGCGAATCTGCTCGGCAAATGATTTCATGTAATCACTGGCAGCAATCACGGGGCCCGAACGCTCTTTCAGACAGGCTTCGACATGACTGACGCGCGCGGTCTGTTCTGGATGTAGGCGATTCCAGCGTTCTACGTCCTGACCATCGCGGCACAGTTCATTGAAGCTGGTAGCACTCCAGATATCGGCTTCCACTTTAAAGTCGTTCTTCAGCAACTCGGCCGCTTCGATGACTTCATTAAGAATGGTGCCACAACCTAGCAGTTGTACCCGTGGGCTTTTCTTCTTGCCCTTTTTGTCCAGCTCACTACTACGCAGATGGTAGAGACCCTTGAGGATGCCTTCCTCGGCACCTTCC
>JAPHUE010000041.1 GCA_026196795.1 Sedimenticola sp. | reverse complement strand
CCGGGAGCCGGTACTCAGTCTGGCAGTGGAACCTGCCTCTTCCTGCCAGGAAGAGAAGTTCCTTGAGGTGATGGAAAAACTGCAGGAGGAGGACCCCACGCTGCAATTTGGGCCCGATCCCGATACCGGACAAAACCTGCTACGGGGCATGGGTGAACTGCATCTACAGATCATCATTGAACGAATCGAGCGCGAATTCAATCTTGAGGTTCGCACGGGCAAACCTGCCGTTGCACTGAGAGAAACCATTACCCGACCAGCAGATGCCACCCACCTGTTCCAACCCCCAATTGAACTTACCCGCAAGGAACCGCTGAAGGCACAGGTCTCCGTCTCGGTTGCACCCCAACCTCGTGGAAGTGGCATTGTCATTTCGTTAGAACCCAGATTGCTGCCAGAGGGGAGTCAACTCACACCACAACAGCAAGCGGCACTGGAACAGGGCGTCAAATTTGCACTGGGAGGCGGCCCGCTGGAGGGAGCACCACTACAGGACTTACGCATTGCAGTTGAGGAGATAGAGCTATTTGGTGCCCAAACTACCCCAGACGCACTCACCTCCGCCACAGCACGCGCACTGCGCAAGGCACTGGAACAAGCGAAACCGGCCCTTCTTCAGCCGATCATGAAAGCAGAAGTTGTTGTTCCGGAAGAAAATCTCGGGGCGGTTCTAGGCGATCTGCAATCCCGTCAGGCAATAATCCAAGACACCGAACGCACCATCGAGAACGCCACCATACATTGCGAGGTAGCGCTGGCGAGCCTCCTGGGTTATACCACCGAGCTGCGCAGCATGACCCAGGGCAGGGGACAATTCAGCACCCTTTTCGAGCGTTTTGATATCTTTTGATCACCGCGCTTAGCAACCTATCTCAATCATATGATGTACTATTTAAGTCATGCATAATCAGGATCAACTCAAACGGTTTATATTTGAGGCTCACGATTTACGCGGTGAGCTGGTGCAACTGGATGCCAGCTGGAAGGCCATTCTTGAGCGGCACCCCTATCCAGCCTCTGTTGGCCAACAACTGGGCCAGGCCATCGCGGCGGTCGCCCTGCTCGCTGCAACGATAAAATTTGATGGGTCTTTGATCCTTCAGTCCCAGAGTGACGGCCCGCTGAATACACTGGTGGCACAGGCAACCAACGAACTCACCTTGCGGGGACTGGCCCGCTGGTCAAGCGAGCTTCCTGAAGGTGACCTGACTGCCATCTATGGCAAGGGCCATATGTCACTGACCGTCACCAACAAAGGGCCCAATCGCTTCCAGGGAATCGTTGAGCTGGCAGGAAAAGACCTTGCTCAAGCGCTGGAAAACTATTTCAGCAACTCAGAGCAACTGGCATCGCGACTCTGGCTGATGGCAGACGAAAACCGGGCCGCTGGATTGCTGATCCAGAAGCTCCCATCTGAACGAGAAGGGGTAGAGGATTGGGAACGAATTACGATGTTGGCTGACACCATAACCCAAGAAGAGATGCTGAACCTACCTGCTGAAACCCTACTGCACCGCTTGTTCCATGAAGAAGAAATCAGACTGTTTGATCCGACGCCTGTTGCCTTCCGCTGCAGCTGCTCTCAAGAGCGCATCAGTGATTCACTGCGCGCCATGGGCAGAGAAGAGCTGTTCTCCATTATTGAGGAGCAGGGGGCCATTGAGGTCGACTGTGATTTCTGTAACAAGCACTACCACTTTGATTCTGTAGATGTGGAACAGCTATTCATCGATAGTATACCGGTTGAAGGTTCTGACAAAACCCAATAGTCTGAATGCCAAGCCACCCATCAGGAGCCGATAGGATGAGCAGATTTTTTTTAATAGTATGGGCACTCTTAAGCGCCACCGCTCTCGCAGACACCCACCCCCCCAGCTACGACCGCATAACGCTTTCCGCTTCTGCCGGGGAATCTGTTGAAAACGACATCCTGATCGCCACACTCTATGCCCAACAGGAAGGGAACAACCCCACCAAGCTGTCAAGCCAGATTAACCAGGCAATCAGCCAGGCAATAGCTATCACAAAACAGCAACCTGAAATCAAAGTGCAGACAATGGACTACACCACTAACCCCATCTACCGCAATAACACCCTCTCAGGCTGGCGGGTTCGCCAGTCGATCCGCCTGGAGAGTAAAAACGCCACCGCAATTAGCCAATTAATTGGCACGCTTCAAGACTCACTTCAGCTGGGTAGTACTCAATACACCGTTTCACCTGAACGACGGCAGCACGTTCAGGATCACTTGACCAGTAAAGCGATTCAATCCTTCAGGAAACGGGCCGAACTCATTACCCGGGAGATGGGCCACCAGACGTATCGACTGGTTCAACTACAGATTAACGAACGCGGCACCTCACCCCGCAACTATGCCATGCAAGGTATGGCGCTCCGCGCCGAGGCCGCACCCACACTCGAAGCAGGCAGCCAACGTCTTGAGGTTCAAATCAATGGCACCATTGAATTGCAGCCAAAATAGGTTCTAAAACACCTCCATTGGGAAACCACAAAAACAGAATGTGACCCAGTTATCACACTAAAAACCGATAACAGGGCTACATTGACGCAATTTTTGTGTGAAAATACGCAATTATTTAAATTACAACCTACGGATAGGATCTATATTCTGCCAGGATCGGCTCAGTACAGTACACAAATAAGCAGCCGAACAACAATAAAAGGCAGAAAAAATGGATGTTCAAAGAGAGATGAACCCCTATCCGGACGATTACGCCAAGGCCTCAGAACACCTGCGTCAGGCCCTGGCACTCCTGTCGAAACACCAGATACCCCCATCGCCCCTCAACTACCGCATCAGCTACGATGTCACCGCGGGCCGTAATGAGAAGCTGAAAGGCGAACTGGTCCAACATTTAATCGCCGCCACAGAAGCCGCATCTGATGACACGCTATGGGAACTCTATGCCAAGCACTTCATACAAGATGACCTAGCCCTTGATGAGCTACGCAAAGAGCTTCGAACAGTGGTTACCTCACTACAGGATGAGTTCAAGCGCGCTGGCGGCAACATCGCCGGATACACCAGTACATTGAGCCGTTTTGCCGGCATACTGGACAAAGAGTCATCTACTGAACAAATAAGTACCGAAGTACAGCAAGTGATCCATGACACCCGTGACATGGAGGCATCACAAAGCCGACTGGAGAACCAGATGGCCCACGTTATGACCGAAATGGAAGCGATGCGAGAAGAGCTGGAACAGGTTCGCAAGGAGTCATTGACCGATGGGTTGACCGGTATTGCCAATCGCAAGGCGTTTGACACTGCTATTGAGCAAACACTGCGAGTGGCACAGGACACCAACCAATCAACCTGTCTGCTACTAGCCGATATCGATCACTTTAAGTCGTTCAATGACACCCACGGTCATCTGATTGGCGATAAAGTCCTTCGGTTTGTTGCCTCCACACTCAAACGCTGCATTAAAGGCAAAGACACAGCCGCACGCTTTGGTGGCGAAGAGTTTGCCATTATTCTACCCAATACCGATTTAACCGGCGCGCGTACTGCCGCTGAGCAGATCCGTAACGAGATCTCATCTGGCACTCTGATCAACAAAAACCGCGGTGAAGCCTATGGCTCAATTACCATCTCTATCGGTATAGCCAAGCTGAATCAGGATGATAATGTGCTGGACCTGATCCACCGTGCGGATGAGTCACTCTATCTGGCAAAGAGTCGTGGCCGAAACCGGGTTGAATTCGCCGGTGCAGCCTGAGCACAGAGCAGGGAAACAGCGGCTCTCTATGATTATTCTATGAGGCCGCTGGGACAACCCACACCAGTCCCGCCCAATCCGCAATAACCGCCGGGATTCTTAGCCAGATACTGCTGATGATATCCCTCGGCATAGTAGAACTTAGGCGCATCCAGAATCTCAGTGGTAATCGCCCCAAACCCACCCGCAGCAAGCGCCTGCCCATAGCTGGACTTACTCTTTTCAGCCTGATCCCGCTGGGCCGGAGTGTATACATAGATCCCAGAGCGGTACTGGGTGCCGATATCATTACCCTGACGCATACCTTGGGTCGGATTATGGCTCTCCCAAAAGATGCTGAGCAGCTCAGCATAAGCGATTAGACCGGGGTCAAACACCACCAGCACCACCTCTGCATGCCCCGTATTACCACCACAGACTTGTTCATAGCTGGGATTCTCCGTATTCCCTGCGGCATAGCCAACAGCGGTCGAATAGACCCCATCGGTCTGCCAGAATCGACGCTCCGCCCCCCAAAAACAGCCCATACCAAACAATGCGGTCTCCAATCCTTCAGGGTAGGGTGGATGCAACGGATGACCATTGACATAATGTTTTTCGATGTGCGACATGCCGCCTCCCAAGCGATCAAATAATCGAGCAGACTACAACTGTAACAATCTGGGTTATAGTGGGTGAAATAAGAGAATATCAGGATACCGCCTTGAGCAAGCAACGCAAACCTAACAACAATAAGGATAATTTCAATATCTTCGGACCCGCGATTTTATTGGTGTTGATTGGCTTCATCCTCACTTATCAGTTTGTCCAGCCCGCACCACCAGACAGCATCAGCATCGCCTCAGGCCAGAAAGAGGGCGCCTACTACCTGTTTTCCCAGCAATATCAGAAACGATTGCAACAAGAGAAGATCCAGCTGGAGGTGGTGAATACCGCCGGTTCTATTGAGAACATCCAGCGCCTGATCCGCGGTGATGTTCAAGCAGCGCTGGTTCAGGGGGGAACGACAGGCCATGATGCGGCCGAGACAGACCTGCGCTCACTCGGCAGCCTCTACTTCGAACCCATTTGGGTGTTCCATCGAAAAAACGTGCCGGTCCTGCACCTGACTGACCTGCTGGGAAAACGTATTGCTATCGGCGCAGAGGGAAGTGGAACCCGGGCACTGGCGCTGCAGCTATTGGCTGATAACGACATTAACCTCAGCAACACCCCGCTAGTGACGCTGAGCGGAAGGGCGGCGGCTGATGCCCTGCTAAGCGGCGAGATAGAGAGTGCCTTTTTTGTCGCCTCCCCCATGTCGCCGGTTGTCAGGGCACTGCTCGATTCCGACCAAATCAAACTCATGAATTTCGACCGGGCCGATGCCTATACCAGAACACACCGATTCTTATCATCCGTGGTTTTACCCGAAGGGGTCATCAACATGCGGCGCAATCTGCCCGCAGAAAAAACCGTACTGCTGGCAGCCAGTGCCAACCTGGTGGTTCGGGAAGATCTTCACCCGGCGCTCATGGGGCTACTGCTGCAGGCCGCCCAGGGGGTTCATAATAAAGGGGGGTGGTTTGAAGAGAAGGATCAATTTCCCACACCGGATTACCTGGTCTATCCGTTAAGTAGCGAGGCCGAACGCTTCTACAAATACGGACCGCCCTTCTTACAGCGTTATCTGCCGTTCTGGGCCGCAACACTGGTCGACCGTCTAAAGGTCATGTTACTGCCGTTCCTAGCCCTGATGATACCGCTGATCAAGATCATGCCACCGATCTATCGCTGGCGCATGCGCTCGCGCATCTATCGTTGGTACAAGGAGGTCCTGGATATTGACCATCGCCTGTTCACTGACGATGCAGACCTGCACCAGGCTCAATCAGCACTCGCGCGTATTGAGCATGAGGTCGCCCATATCGATATACCACTCTCTTATGCAGAAGAGCTATACGATCTTCGACTGCATATCAGCCTGATCCAGCAGAAACTGGATCGGCTGCAGCAAAAAAGCTGATCAGTCGAGTGCCGGACCCAACAAAAAATCAAGACTGCCGAAACCTTGCGCCTCCAGGGCGTCCTCTATATCTTCCCAGGTAGCGTCCGGATTTTCCTCTTCTGCGGCCGCTATCACGCCGGTAGCATGGCGAAACGCCTCATGTGACTCCATGTCCTCGGGTATGCTTACCAGACGAATCTCTTCTGGCACCTTGCTTGGCAACACCATTACCGTAGCACTCATCAGTTGTAACTCCTTATTCTGTTTGGGTTAAAAGTTATTGGCCCTGTCTGTTTTCACGTGCAGAGGCACAGGCAATACAGAGTGGCTGTGCCGGATCGACCGCCAGTCGATTCTCGGCGATTAGTTCACCACACTCTACACAATAGCCATAGTCACCTGCCTTGATGCGGCTCAACGCTTTAGTTATGCGCACTAGCTCATTAGAGCGACGGCGCCTATTTTCCTGTGACATGGCCTGCTGCTGCAAGGCATCCATGCGGGATAACCGACCAACCCGGGTTTGATCCAACTCCACCGTTTCGGTTGCCGCATCAGCTGTTTCAGACACACTCATGAGTTCGTCCTGTCGCGCGATCAGCTTTTCCAGGTAGCGCTGCTGCTCAAGATCGGTCATTGATGGCACCATGCATAGCGATCAGCCGCTGCGCCTCTTCCACATGCAGGTTTTCAATCAATCGCCCAGCTACCACACAGACGCCTTTACCCGCCTGCTGCGCCTCCTGCCAAGCCGTTACTATCGCCTTTGCCTGCTCAAACGCTTGTTCAGAAATACCAAACACCTGATTAGCCATCTCGATCTGCTTCGGATGTATCAGTGTCTTACCATCAAAACCCATATTTCGGCCCTGCTCACAGGCCGCCAAAAAACCGGCCTCGTCCTGCAGATCCAGATGCACACCATCCAGGATCTCCAACCCGTGAAGCCGCGCCGATAAAAGACAGAGTCCCAATGAAGTGACCAGTCCCTCGCGTAGTGGCGTATGCCGCACCCGCATCTCTTTAGCTAGATCAGAGGTACCCATAACGATAACCTCTAGGCGCGGATGAGCCCCGGCAATGGCCGCACTATTCATAATGCCGCGAGGAGTTTCAGCCATAATCCAGATCGGCAGATCCGCTGAGGCTTTCGCAGCATCCAATGCTGCGATAGCCTCATGAACATCCTCTGGGGTCTCTACTTTAGGAAGCAATAGGGCATCCGCCTCGGTTCCAGCCACTGCCTTGATATCATCCGCACCCCATTCACTCTCCAGCCCATTTATACGAACCACACGTTTACGATAGCCGTACGCTGTTGCCGCCAAAACATCGATCACCGTCGCCCTTGCTTCCACTTTCGCATCAGGTGCTACGGCGTCTTCCAGATCCAGAATCAGACAATCAATAGGCAGAGAAGCCGCTTTTTCCAGCGCACGCCGGTTGACTCCCGGGGCATACAGAACAGAGCGAAGCGGGGTAGTTAATTTGCACATTTAGCGGGCCTTTCAGAACAAGGTTTGATCAAAGATTCAGTGCATGGATTGCACCCAAACAAGCTCCCTATCCTACCGGAACCCCTATCAGGAGCAAGGCCAAAGCTTGTTCTGGTTTATATAAATGACTATCCTTCCAGATCGCATTTTTATACTGAAAGAGAAGCAACATGTCAGACAACGAACAACGCGTCATATTTGTTTTCCCCGGCCAGGGCTCACAATACACCGGCATCGGCAGTGATCTCTGTGCTGACTTCGCCTCTGCAAGACAGGTCTATGAGCAGGCCAGTGATGTGCTCGGTTACGACATGGCCAAACTCTCTACTGAAAACCCCGACGGGCAGATCAATCTGACCCGCTTCACCCAACCGGTTCTGCTCACGCACCACATCGCCTGCCTCACGGTCTACCGTGAGCTGGCCGACAAACCATTAACACCTGTAACTGCTGCTGGCCATAGCCTGGGCGAGTATAGCGCTCTGGTAACCGCCGACGCTTTGAGTTTTGAGGACGCCTTGCGACTGGTCGCCAAAAGGGGTGAGCTGATGGGTACCTACGGTGAAGGGGAGATGGCGGCATTGACCATTGACCTGGAAACAGCCCGCCCCTTGGCCGACAAACATTTCTGCGGCATAGCCGGCCTGAATCTGCCCGATCAAACCGTGGTCGGAGGCTCTGGTGCGGACCTGGATGCACTGGCGGCCGAGATGGCTGAGCTAATGCCGAAGAAAAAGGCCGTGCGGCTCAAAACCGAGGGTGCTTTCCACACCTACTATATGGTGGAGGCCGCCCGTCGCTTCCGTGAAGCTCTGGCGGATGTAACCTTTACTCCCGCCAAACTCAAGGTGCTCTCCAATTACACGGGCGGCTTTCATGAAGATGATGCTGATAGCATCAAATCACGACTCTTCTTCCAACTGTTCCACCCCGTTAACTGGGTCGGCTGCCTGCAGACCGCCATGGATGATGGCAGCAACCTGTTTGTCGAGTTTGGTGGCGGAATCGGTACAGGTGAAGGGCCGGCAGAGAAGCGCCCGAACCTGGAAGGTATCATCAAAAAGTTCACTCGCCGCAGTAAACCACGCCCGGATTATCTGCCTGCGATCAACTTGGAAACCATAAAAGCGGCGGCCACCTCAGAGTAATTCATTAACACCCTGCCTAACCGTAAAAGGCAGGGTGTTCACTCCCGCACAGCCGACTGTCGGGTAAAACAGGCCGGCAGGCAACCACACCCATACCGTAACCCCTTTTCCCGCCTATACTTGAGTGTAACCCTGCAACTGTGCTTAATATTCCTTAAAACCCTTGAAAATATGCTAAATCTTTCACCCCACCTGCCGTTAGTACTTAAAGTAGACAGGTGCAGCCGAATCAATTTGGGAGTAGATTATCCGTGTCTGAACGTATTCTCCTGGTAGATGACGAGCCATTCATCCTATCAGGCTACAAACGTGGCCTGGGTCGCGAGTACAACTTGGATATCGCTACCGGGGGTGAAGAAGCGCTGGCGATGTTCAGTCAACTTGAAGATGAACCCTATGCGGTGGTTGTTTCCGACATGCGCATGCCCCATATGGATGGGGTCGAACTACTCAATCGCCTGGCTGATGCCTACCCCGAAACCATCCGCATGATGTTGACAGGAAACTCCGATCAGCAGACTGCCATGGATGCGGTAAATCAGGGGCGTGTTTTCAAGTTCCTGACCAAGCCCTGTTCAGCCGCGGACCTCAAGGTAGCCCTGGAAGAGGCCCTGACAACTTATCGTGCGGAGCGTGAAAAAGAGGCCGCATCACAACATGATGCGATCGCTGTTGAGCACCTGAGCGCTAAACTATCCCATCAGTCCCGCCACGATATCCTTACCGGACTCGCCAACCGACTGGCCTTTGAAAAACGCCTGACATCTGCCCTGGAAACCGCCAAACAGGAAGGACGAACTCACACTTTCTGTTTTCTGGACATTGATCATTTTCACCGCATCAATGATGCCTGCGGCCATACAGCCGGGGATGAACTGTTACGGCAGTTGGGGGGCTTACTCTCCCACCATCGCCGCAGCGGTGATATTACTGCTCGACTGGGCAGTGATCAGTTTGGAATCATCCTGGGTGATTGCACCCTGGAAGACGGCCAGGCGATCATTAAAAAGCTCCACGATCAGCTGAAGCAATTTACCTTTCACTGGGAAGAGGCAAGCTATGATCTAAGCGTGAGTATCGGCCTGCTTCCTATTAACAAGGAGAGCGTGAGTAACGTCTCTCTTTTCAGTGCCGCTGAGACGGCCTGCAATGTCGCCAAGGATCATGGCCGCAACCGTATTCATGTAGGCAGCGCACAAGATGCCACCCTGACGAAGCGGCTGAACGAGATCCAGTGGATTTCCCGGATCAACCGGGCCTTGAGTGAGGATCGGTTTCGACTCTATTACCAGACCATTGAACCCATCAATCCAATGGAGAATGAAGGGGATCATTATGAAGTCCTTATTCGGATGCTTGATGACAATGAGCAAATCATTGCTCCTGGTGAATTCCTTCCGGCCGCCGAGAATTATCATCTCTCGCCTCAAATTGATCGCTGGGTAATTCGAAAGACCATTGGCTGGCTGGATGATCACCCTGAACAGCTGGAAACGCTTTCACTCTGCTCGATAAATCTTTCAGGTCTCTCTATTGGAGACGAAGATATGCTGGGCTTTATCCAGGAGACACTGGCCGCTTCGAATGTGCCCCCTACCAACATCTGTTTTGAGATCACTGAAACAGCCGCTATTGCACATCTGGATGCCGCCATTAGATTTATGCAGCAACTGAAAACCATTGGCATTCGCTTCTCTTTGGATGACTTTGGCACAGGTCTCTCCTCTTTTGCCTACCTGCGCACACTGCCCGTGGATTTCCTCAAAATTGACGGCATGTTTGTAAAGCAGATTGACCGCAACATCATCGACTGGACCATGGTTAAATCAATTAATGATATGGGTCAGATCATGGGCAAGCAGACGATTGCAGAATTTGTTGAGACTGAAGATATCTACAATCAACTGAGTGAGATAGGCGTCAACTTCGCCCAGGGATTTTTAATGAGCAAACCCCAACCCTTGCTTGAAAAAGACATCCTTGTTTTTGAACAGGACAACTAAGAGCCCCCCCTGATTAAATTCCAGGTTGTGTGTAGGATGAGATGAAATAATTCTGATCAAGCTGGAAATTTTAACCGCCAGACACCGCGGCATGAATTGCGCCTAGACTCCCCAAGTACTAGACAGCCGGGTTTGATATTTTAATCGGCTCTTTTAACTGGTGCAGATGATGGTAGTTAACCAGGCGTTGAATCATCGCATCAGTCAGTTTCTGGCCTGCGGTAATCAGAGAGTGCCCCTCTGCCGTCTCTATGGGGTTGACCAAAACCATACCCGCCGTTAACTCTGCCACCAGAACATGAATAGGCGGCAGCAAGGCCTGCTCCTCTCCCATCGCCATCAGGAACCAGCCGACCGTCTTCAGTACTTCTGGATCATAACGCCCAGGACGCGCACCCATCTGCCGAATAGCCGCGCTGGTCGAGATACCACGTTCCTCGTGCATATGGAGATCATGTAACACCTTGAGGATTCGACTCTCCAGTGGAATATCACTCCCGCCGATCTCATCCTTGGGAAATCCACTGCCATCAAAGTTCTTGCCCTGATAATGTACGATACGGGCAACCTGTTCCAAACGGGGAATATTGGCCAACAGCTTACTGCTGGTTTCTGGAAGACGTTCGATAACCATCAGCTCAGATGGCTCGAGATCTTTATGTGAGCGAACCCTTGCCAACGTCTGTGGCGGCAAGGTCACAAAGGCAATCTTGGACAGCATTGCAGCCATCTCAATATCCCAGGTAGACATCAACCGCATGGCCCGGGCTATCTCACGTGCTGTTTCCCGCAGCTCTGTCAGTTGACCGAATATCTCTGGCGCTACCATTGAGAGTATATCTGTCAGCAGTTTAATAGAACCGTTGACTGTCCCTTCCAGCAGCTCCTTTTCGGACTTGATAAGCCGATGTTGTTCCAACGCCGCATCAACTGTCTCTATCAGTAGTTCGACCGGACAGGGCTTGGTCATAAAGCGGAAGACCGAACCCTGGTTTACAGCATCAATGGCGGTCTGCTGATCAGCATTACCGGTCAACATCAAGCGCACACTGTGGGGAGAGAGCTCACGAGCCTCCTTCAAAAACTGCACCCCATCCATCTCCGGCATTCGCATATCCGAGACAATAACCGCGAACTCTTCACTTTGCTTAATTAGCTCCAGCCCCTTGGGACCCCCCAATGCCGTTTCTACAGCATACTGTTTTCTAAGCTGACGCTTGATGCCGTTGAGGATATTCTCCTCATCATCAACAAACAGTACACGCGCCGCCATTACTCGCCTCCCTCAACCAGATTGATATGCAACTGCCGCCACTCCTCCAGTCGCCCACTGACACCTGCCGCCTCAAGGTAATCCATATCCAACCCAGCAGGAAGTACCGCCGCATCATTTGAATCCATCGAGGCAAGTGCATCAGCAACATGCACCGCTAACAAGGGCGAGAAACCGACATGCTCGGCGGACTGCGGGTCATGGTGGAAGGCAACAGCCTCAACCAGATTTTCCGGGAGTGCCCAGAGCCCCAACAGATAGGCACCTACCTTTCCGTGATCAGCATGAAACACCTTCAGCTCCGTGGCGATCATTTCCGCCTTGCAGTCATGAACCTCCTGGTAAAACGCCTTGTACTCTTCTGGGAGGCTCTGTACCAGGACCAGTTTACCCATGTCATGCAACATACCCGCCAGCAGGCAATCCTCAACCATCTGCTTGTCGGCCCCCATAGATTCAGCAATGGCCTTGGCCAACAAAGAGACATGCAGACTGTGTTTATGCAGCGCTTCCAATGTGAAGTTACCAATATTCAAAGCATCGGCATCAAATTGGAGAAAAATGCCTGCAGAGAGTACCAGGCTGCGTAAAGTTTCTGTGCCCAGCATGGTAGCTGCCTGAACCGGATTGGAAATATGCCGACCCACTCCAAAAAAGGCAGAATTTACCATCTGCAAAATCTTCGAGACCATAGCCGGATCTTTACTGATAACCTCCCCTATTTTCTGAACTGTGGCATGATCTGAATTGAGCAGATCGGTCAGTTCAATGTAAACCGCTGGCAGTGTAGGAAGGGCTTTGATCTGGGTGACTAATTTCTGCAGACGGACATCACTAACCAATGATTTTAAACGCAGGGAACGTGTTATCACCTGTTTAATAACATCGGCATCACAGGGTTTCGAGAGAAACTGATGGGCATAGGGTACGGCCTTAAGGATCATCGCCTCATCCGAGTGGCCAGAAAGAATCATCCGCACCATTTCGGGATGCCGCGCTGACAACTGCTCCAGTAACTCAGCGCCATTCATTCCGGGCATTCTCATGTCGGATACAACCACATCAAAGGGCTCCCCTTCAGAGAGCTTCAGCGCCTCTTCACCAGACGGGGCGAAGAACATATCCCAATCCTTGCGCTGACTTCTCAAAGACCGTTTCAATCCATCGAGAAGATGTTGCTCATCATCAACAAAGAGGATCCTGCTTTTCATCTCATGCTTCCTTCATTTTTATCGAGCAGAGGTAACTGCATGGTAAACGTAGTCCCAGCTCCTGGCTTGCTGTCTACGTTAATCTTTCCTGCATGCTTATCAACAATAACCGAATAGGCAATCGCCAGCCCCTGGCCACTTCCTTTACCTACCGCCTTGGTTGTAAAGAAGGGGTCAAACACCTTGGTTATCAGCGCTTCTGCTATCCCTGAACCATTATCACCGATGACAATCTCAATGCAATCTACCTGGCTACGGGTGCTGATTCGAATCAAACCCCTCACCTCATTAACAGCCTGATTTTTTTCTTTTATAGCATGGGCCGCATTAACAATCATATTCAGGAAGACCTGATTAAGATCTTGCGAATAACCAGGCACCAGAGGTAGGTCTTCAGCCAGCTGGCAATCTATATCCGCTACATATTTCCACTCATTTCGCGAAACTTCAATGGTGGTCTGAATGGCTCTATTGATATTTACCTGCTCTTTTTCCCGACTGCCCGGATGAGAAAACTCTTTCATGGCTAAAACAATATTGGCAATACGACTAAGACCTTCTTTTGACTGCACCAATGACTTGGGTATCTCTTCCATCAAGTATTCCAGGTCATACTCATTTTCAAGCACTGCCAGCTGTTCAACACTGACCTTACCATCAGAGGCCTGTTCCATCAGCGCCCTTTCTGCCCTGCGCAGGTTCCCAATATCGTCATAGGCTTCCTGTAAAAAACGGGTATTATCACCAACGAACTGTATCGGCGTATTAATCTCATGGGCAATCCCCGCCGCCAGCTGTCCGATCGATTCAAGTTTTTGGGCATGGCGTAACTGCACCTCCATCGCCTTGTTCGCCTTTTCAGCCAACTGCTGTTTGATCAGCGCCTCTTCCAGCTCCAGGCTCCTGTTTTCCAGTGCGGAGCGGTCCAGCTGGGCTTCCAGGTACTCCGCCACCAATCGTAAACCCTGAACTCCAACCAGGACGGGAAAGACTACGGCCAGGATCGCAAACAGCAACACTTCTGACTCCTTGTGAATTCCCGCCACCATAGCGGTACTGGCGGCAATCGGCGTCCACATCACCGTCAGAAAATTGAGCCAGTGACTCTTCTCCTGGGTCTGGCTACCGACTGAAATACTGGTTGCAGCTACTGTACACAGGAAGACCAGCATGGACAGAGGACTACCCTCATGAGTCAGAATGATCAAACCGGCATACATCCCCCAGCTCAAGGCACTCGTGAGACAGAACAGCTGATATATTTTTTTGGGGTGGGCGATGGCATCATCGTCTGCAACAGCCAGCCGCCGGCCCATGAAAAACTCACCCAAACCTGAGACAATCATTCCTAGAGAGGGGAGCCAGAGCCAGTCCAGGTGCTCCCGGATATCCGCGCTGATGAGCATCAGCAGGATCGCAACAACCGGATAGCCCAAGGGTGCCACGCCAGCGCGCTGCCCCATATCCCGCGCAATGCGCCCCTGAACCAACTGACGCTGGTCCTTGGGAAGTCGGTTCAGCTCTGAGTCCAGCTGAAACCAGTTCCGTTCTTCATGTAGGGCGACGGAATCCAGCATCGCCTGACTACCCTTGTCCGATAGAGAGCGCTTCCGCCGAATCGGTAACACCCTCAACCTCTGCTGTTTCAAGTGGCAATGTCACGACAAATACCGCTCCACCCTCCGGATTATCTTCGACCCTGAGATTTCCACCATGACGTTCAGCCACAGTGGTATAAGCAATACAGAGTCCCTGCCCCGTGCCTTTTCCCACCACCTTGGTGGTAAAAAAGGGATCAAATATTCGATCCTTGATCTCATCCGGAACACCTGTGCCACTATCACTAATTCTGACTTCTATGCTGTCTACCAGCTTTTGTGTTGCTATCGTAATGACACCCATAGTGGAATCACTCTCTTTAAGGGTGTCACTAATGGCGTGGGCGGCATTAACAATCAGGTTAAGAAAAACCTGATTGATCTGATCAGGCACACAGAGAACCTTTGGCAGGTCATCCGCTAAATCCATGCTGATCTCAGCGACATATTTCCACTCATTCCTGGAGACTTCCAAGGTGGTCTGCAGTGCTCGATTGATATCCATCTCAACTTTATCGACCACACCCGGGTGGGAGAACTCTTTCATGGCACTGACTATCTTGCCAATACGCTCGACCCCTTCCAGTGATTGATCCACAGCCCGAGGAAGTTCTTCTCTTAGAAACTCCAGATCGATCTCCTCCTCTTTATCTTTTACCTGTTGAACTATCGGGGCCAGATCAGCACCCGACTCGATCCCTTGCAACAGTTGCTGGTAGGTATCAATCAGTGACTCCATATCCACAACGGCTTCTTTGAAAAACTGGGTGTTATCGCCCACAAACTGGGTTGGCGTATTGATCTCATGGGAGATCCCCGCAGCAAGCTGTCCTATTGACTCCAATTTCTGTGCCTGTCGTAACTGCACTTCCATCAGCTGCTGCTCTTGCTCGGCTCGTTTGCGCTCGGATATGTCACGCATAATACCAATGACATGCCACTGCCCCTTCAGCTGCAGCGCAGAAATCGAGAGCTCAATAGGAAACGGTTCCCGGCCTTTTCGCAAGGCCGTCAACTCCATGGTCTTTCCAGCAGAACGCTCCCTTCCTGGCGTTGTCATTTCTGATACCAGGCCGGCAAACTCATCACGACTCTCTCCCGGCTCAATCCAGTCATCCAGCCGCTGTCCGACGATATCTTCCACCTGAAAACCAAACATGGTCTCTGACGCCATATTCCAAAAAATCACCTCTTCATTCTGGTTCACCATAACGATGGCATCTTGAGCAGAGTTGGCCATGGCGGCAAACTTCTCTTCACTCTCTTTCAGGGCAGCCTGCGAGCGTTTTTCCTGGGAGTTATCCCAATACATGCCAAAAACGCCTATCACGTTTCCTGCATCATCTTTCAATGGTGCTTTTAGACGATGATAGGAGGACTGACGCCCCTGGTAGTTGCGTATAACGTCCTCTTCAAGAGTAAGACCCATCTGCATCACATGCTGGTCTTCTCGCACAAACTGTTCGGCCTCTTCCGGGGGATAAAAATCACTATCCATGCACCCGGATATATCGCCCGACTGTATCCCTAAATCTTTTGCATACAGGTGATTACAGGAGACATAACGAGACTCCGTATCTTTATAGAAAAGCCGCTGAGGCAGGTTTTCTATCAAGCTCTGGTAATGGCTCTCCTGCTGCTCTTCAAAACGTTTGCGCTCAATAATGCCGGCCATAACCAGCACAGCCGCCTCAAGGAAACGTACCTCTTCCTCGTCCCGCGCATGCCCCTCTGGCAAATAGAGCACCATCACACCCAATACCTGGTCGCCAGACTTTATTGGTACATTGTAATGGCCGTGAGGTTTGATGCCGTCAAATACAATCTCATGCTGCGCATCAACATGATCCACATGGATTATTTCCCCTCGCTCGGCCGCCCGACCGCAGAGGCATTTACCATAGGGAACTTTCTTACAGAGCGTCTTGAGTGGATCCGCCAGATTTCTCTCAACCAACAGCTCCAGCTCACGCGTTTCCCGATTGGCCAGGAAAATGGCCCCGGAAGGAAGCAAAGCAGAGAAGGGTGCCGTCAGGGTGATCACCAGGGCATCTTTCAGGCAGTCGCGCATGGAACGATTGGTCAACTGAATCTGTAACAGCAGGACCAAAACCAGGTGTAGGCCACTCGCTCTGGCCGCCTTCTCCCAGTCGTTAAATTGTTCTTCACTCATCGATTAAATCCCTCTGAACACCCAAGTTGAGTCAACAATCCGTAGCGGGTCTCCTTCTAGGGCTATCGGCAGCACCGTTTATTCCTTAAACACAATCAGTTAAGGATTTATTCTGCGTCCGTCAGAGATAGAATTGGCCGTTAAAAAACTATAGCCTGAATCGAACAGATGTGATGAGAGAGTACACCCGGATAATGGGTGGCAATAGAGGAAAACAACTGACTAAGGAAGTTTAAATAGAGACCGAATAGCTACCGACAAACCGAACCGCAACCCCTTTATCTACCAGGATTTCAGCAACCAGTTCGATTCGACTGCGTTTTCCTGACTTGAGATTATCAATAAAGGTCTCAAAACTGCCATCTTCAGGCAGACGGCAACGGGCCGTGATCTCGCCACGAACCGGCAGGCGGTAGCTGATTTTCGCATCCCCCAGCACACTGTGTGCCTGCAGGTCAGCATCTTCATACTTCAGGTGCAGCATACCCCAGCAAACCACTGCACAGATGCTGTAAAGACTGCCCCCAAAGGCGGTGCCGTGAATGTTGATATTGGGTTCAAAATCGGCCAGAAAGACCAGTTCGTGCCCATCATGCTCCTCAACCCTGACCCCCATGGTACGGGTTAGAGGGACCTCGCGGTGCAGTGTCTCTTCCAGCAGCGCCAGACGCTGCTTCATTTATTTCTCACTGGATCATGGCGATAGACATCCGGCACCTGGCCTGGCGCATCATAACTGACGCCCAGATCGCGCAATATTCCGTCCCGAATGCTGTAGATCCAGCCATGTACGGAGAGTGGTTGTCCCCGGCTCCAGGCATCCTGGACAATAGAGGTGTGGGTGAGGTTGGCCACCTGTTGCACTACATTCAGTTCGCACAATATATCCACCCGCTCCTCCTGATCAACACACTTGGCGAACCTATCCTCATAGCTGAAATAGACATCCTTGATATTGCGAATCCAGTTATCAATCAAACCCAGTGGCTGGTTCTGTAGAGCAGCAGCAACGCCACCGCAGCCATAGTGACCACAGACGATGATATGCTTCACCTTTAGGACATCAACGGCGTATTGAACAACTGAAAGACAGTTCAGGTCGGTATGAACCACCATGTTCGCCACATTGCGGTGAACAAAAATCTCACCCGGCAACAGCCCGGTGATCTGATTGGCCGGCACCCGGCTGTCTGAGCAGCCAATCCACAGATATTCAGGGGACTGCTGTTTTGAGAGTTTATCGAAAAAACTGGGGTCCTCCGCCTTGATGCGGGCAGCCCAGTCGGCGTTGTAATCAAAAAGCTGGTCTATCGAAGCCATAGTTATTATCTAGTGATAAATCAGTTACAGAAGGGACGACACAAGTATCAACTACATTAAATCAGCTGACAACTCTGGTGGCGACCTAGGCCTGCTCCAGCTCCACCAAGGTGCCGCAAAAATCTTTCGGATGCAGAAACAGTACCGGCTTATTATGGGCGCCAATTTTAATATCACCCAGCACTCTGGCACCTGCGGCCTGCATCTTGGCCGCTGCTGCAGTGATATCCTCCACTTCATAACAGACGTGATGTACACCACCACCCGGATTCTTTTCCAGGTATTTCGCTATGGGGGAGTTTTCGCCCAACGGGTAGAGCAGCTCTATCTTGGTATTCGGCAGCTCGACAAACACGGTCACCACACCATGTTCCGGCAATTCCAATGGCGCAGATACTTTTGCACCCAGCGTGTCGCGATAAATAGCGGTACCTGCATCCAAATCTGGCACCACGATGGCTACGTGGTTTAGTTTTCCAATCATTTCCTCTTCCTCATTTCGATCAGACAACCCGCGACGATACTGACCCGCAGAGTGTGATCTTTATAGTATTAATCCAGCGGCCTTCGGCTATTCTGCAGAAAGGTATCCAGTAGCTCTGCCGCTGCAAGCGTGGGGGGTTTTATCCCGGCTATTACGGCCTGCTCCAATTGCGGAATAAGTGGCGCTATATGTTGATCAGAACGCAAGGCCGCGAGCAGGCTCTCTGCGGTTTCTGTCCACATCCAACTCTTCGCCTGCTGTGCCCTGCGCTGTTCAAGCTCACCACTGGCGGTGAGGGTTTCCCGGTAGCGACAGACTACATCCCACGCTTCGGCAATACCACGATGTTCCAGTGCGGAACAGGTCTTTACCGGCACTTGCCAGTTTCGGGTACGAGGATGCAGCAGTCGGAGTGCATGGATATAGTCACTGGCAGAGTGATTAGCCGTGGCAGAAAGATCACCATCGGCCTTATTCACCAGCACCAGATCCGCCAACTCCATGATCCCTCGCTTAATCCCCTGCAGATCATCCCCGCCTCCGGGTAACAACAGCAGCAGGAACATATCGGTCATATCGGCAACGGCCGTTTCTGACTGGCCTACCCCTACCGTCTCGACAATCACCACGTCGAACCCAGCCGCCTCGCATAAGAGCATGGTCTCCCGTGTCCGGCGCGTAACGCCCCCCAGGGTTTTTCCCGCAGGCGAAGGACGAATAAACGCCTCACGTCGACGAGATAACTCTTCCATGCGGGTCTTGTCGCCCAAGATGGAGCCACCACTCAGGGCCGATGAGGGATCTACGGCGAGTACTGCCAGCTTGTGACCCTGATCCAGAATATGCAGTCCGGCAGCCTCGATAAAGGTAGATTTACCGGCCCCCGGAACGCCGGTGATGCCCAACCGTATCGACTTCCCGGCATGCGGAGTTAAACGCTCCAACAGGGCAATGGCCTGCTCACGATGATCTGGCCGGGTGGACTCCACCAGGGTGATCGCTCGCGATAAAGCACGCCGCTTGCCTGCGAGTATATCGCCGGCAAGGGCTTCCAGATCAAACCTCATAGGGGATCACTCAAACTCGACGATAACCTGATCCACTTTCAGACTATCACCCGCCTCAGCCTTGACACTGGCCACGACACCATCCTGCTCAGCTCGTAGCACGTTCTCCATCTTCATCGCCTCAACCACGGCCAGCTCTTCACCCGCCTTCACTTCCTGGCCTGCCTCCACTGAAACCTTCACCAGAAGACCGGGCATGGGGGAGAGCAGGAATTTGGAGAGATCCGGCGCCTCCTTCTCAGGCATCAGGGAGTGCAACTCAGCCGCTCTGGGATTAAGTACTAATGCATCTACCTGATTGCCACGATGATACAACCGCAACCAGAGGCCTGTTCTTTCCACCTGGAAGCAGGCCTTTTTACCGTTAATCAGACAGTGCAGTAGCGGCTGACCCAGCGCCCACTCTGTGGTGATCTGGTAGCCATTGCCTGCATATTCCACATGATAGCCGTCGTCAGAGGGCATGGCGGTTACCGCATGCTGCTCGCCACCAATAACCACCACCCAGTCATCATTAACTTCGCGCTCATGTCCCCGCAGTTGACCGCTCATACAGGCTGCACGATCCATATAATAACGATGAATCATGGCCGCGATAACAACGGCCTTGGCCGGATCATCCTGAGGTACACAGGAGGCATCAAAGCCATCGGGATACTCTTCTGCGATAAAGTTGGTTGTCAGGCGTCCCTCAATAAAACGGGGATGGACCATCAGCGCATTGAGGAAACTGATGTTGTGCTGCACACCCCGGATACAGTAGGCATCCAGTGCGTCCTGCATACGCTCAATCGCTTCATTTCGATTCGCCCCGTAGGTGATCAGCTTGGCGATCATTGGATCGTAGAACATGGAGACTTCACCGCCTTCATAGACGCCCGTATCCACCCGCACATTCTCACCTTCAGGTGGCTGATACTGTACCAACCGCCCAATGGAAGGCAGGAAGTTACGGAAGGGGTCTTCCGCGTAAACACGAGACTCCATAGCCCAACCCGTGAGGGTTACATCTTCCTGTTTAAGCGGCAGCTCTTCACCGTTGGCAACCCGGATCATCAGCTCGACCAGATCTTGCCCGGTTACCAGCTCAGTAACCGGATGCTCTACCTGCAGACGGGTATTCATCTCCAGGAAGTAAAAATTGCGATTGGCATCGACGATAAATTCAACTGTACCGGCAGAACGATACTCAACGGCCCTGGCCAGCTTAACCGCCTGCTCACCCATCTCCTTGCGCGTTGCTTCATCAATAAACGGGGAGGGGGCCTCCTCGATCACCTTCTGGTGACGACGCTGAATAGAACACTCACGCTCACCCAGGTAGATAACATTACCGTGGGTATCGGCCATCACCTGAATTTCGATATGGCGCGGCTCTTCAATAAACTTCTCAATGAAGACTCGCTCATCACCAAAGCTGGATCTCGCCTCGTTGGTGGCACGTTCAAAGCCGTCGCGACACTCAGCTTCATTCCAGGCCACACGCATGCCCTTGCCACCACCACCGGCAGACGCCTTGAGCATGACCGGATAACCAATACCATTGGAGATCTCTACCGCCTGCTCAGCATCCTTCACCACATCGGTATAACCAGGAATGACATTAACACCGGCCTTTTCCGCCAGATTCTTTGAGGTGATCTTGTCACCCATGCTATTAATCGCAAGTGTGGCCGGACCGATAAACGCAATACCCTCTTTATCCAGTGCTTCACAGAATACCGAGTTTTCAGACAAAAACCCGTAACCCGGATGGACCGCCTGAGCACCGGTATCTTTACAGGCCTGGATGATGCGATCCATCACCAGATAACTTTCTGAGGAAGCCGAAGGGCCGATATGCACCGCCTCATCAGCCATCTTCACGTGCAGTGCTTCCCGATCAGCATCGGAGTAGACCGCAACCGTTTTGATACCCATTTTCTGGGCGCTTTTGATAACCCTGCAGGCGATCTCGCCGCGGTTAGCTATAAGTATTTTTTCAAACATG
>JAPHUE010000165.1 GCA_026196795.1 Sedimenticola sp. | reverse complement strand
TTGTCCTCAAAGGTGATCAAGGTTCCCTCGCCCTCTTCGAAACTCGAGAGTACGCGCAGGGGTACATTATATTTACCGGCAAATTCAACCGCGCGGATCTGTAAAACCTTGGATCCGAGACTGGCCATTTCCAGCATCTCTTCAAATGAAATTTTACTCATGCGACGGGCTTTGGGCTCTACCCGTGGATCTGTGGTGTAAACACCATCCACATCAGTAAAGATCTGGCATTCATCCGCTTTTAGCGCGGCAGCAAGAGCAACAGCGGTGGTGTCAGAACCACCACGACCCAGCGTTGTGATACTGCCTTGATCATCAATACCTTGAAAACCGGCCACCACCACAACACAGCCTGCATCCAGATCATTTCTGACTTTGACATCATCAATATCCTGAATACGTGCCTTGCTATAGGCGCTGTCAGTCCGAATATGCACCTGCCCACCCGTGTAGGATTTTGCAGGACAACCGGCCTTGTGTAAGGCCATAGAGAGCAGGGCTATGGTTACCTGCTCACCCGTCGACACCAGTACATCCATCTCTCTCGCCGAGGGATGCTCTTCTATCGCTTTTGCCAGGGCAATCAGTCGATTGGTCTCTCCAGACATGGCCGAAACAACCACGACAACCTGGTCACCGCGATTCCGTGCAGTTGCAACCTTCTCGGCCACTGCCTGGATTCGCTCGATAGTACCAACAGATGTGCCACCGTATTTTTGTACGATCAGGGCCATTGATTCTGCTACTCGCTTTTCAGTTATACGCTTGACCCGCCAGCGAGGCGGGCACCCGAAGGGCGCTAATTAAACAATAAAATACCGGGGGTTTCCATGACTTCTCTGAAAGCCTTTTCAATTAGGCATTCAGAGATGACTTCACCCAGCCCTCAACCGAGGCTAATGCGGCAGGAAGTGCCTCAGGGTTATTGCCACCCGCCTGAGCCATATCGGGACGTCCACCCCCCTTTCCACCTACCTGCTCGGCGACAAATTTCACCAGATCACCGGCTTTCAAGCCCGGAATCTGATCTTTCGTGACACCAGCAACCAGGCTTACTTTGTCGCCCGTAACCGCCGCCAACAGAATAACCGCGCTGCCCAATTTGTTTTTGAGCTGATCCATTGTGTCGCGGAGTGATTTGGGATCTACACCTTCCAGCTTGGCAGCCAACACCTTAACGCCGTCCACATCAACTGCACTGCCGGCCAGATCACTACCCGCTGCACTTGCCAGCTTGCCTTTCAGCTGTTCCAGCTCTTTCTCCAGTCGGCGACTTTTATCAACCAGCTGGGAGACCTTTTCTGCCACATCATCGCGACCGGACTTAACCAGATCTGCAACGCGCTGAAGACGATTTTCGTCCTCTTCTACCCACTGGATGGCTGCAGCGCCAGTCACCGCTTCTATACGACGCACACCTGATGCAATACCCGTTTCAGCGGTAATTTTGAACAGGCCGATATCACCCACTGCTTTAACATGGGTTCCACCACACAGTTCTGTGGAGAAATCACCCATACGCAGTACGCGAACATTGTCCCCATATTTTTCGCCAAACAGCGCCATCGCCCCGCTGGCCTTGGCATCATCAAGCGACATGATACGAGTCTGTACCGTGTGGTTCTCACGAATCTGCTCATTCACCATGCGCTCAATCTCTTTGATCTGCTCCCGGCTGACCGGCTCAAAGTGTGAGAAGTCGAAACGCAAGCGTTCTGGATTAACCAGAGAGCCTTTCTGTTGTACATGATCACCCAGCACGCGCTGCAAGGCAGCATGCATCAGATGGGTGGCCGAATGGTTGAGGGCCGTTGCTTCGCGCTTCTGCTCATCAACTTGGGCAACAACCTCGCTACCCACCCGAAGTGAAGCGCCATGGAATTGGCCCCGATGAATAAAGACATCTCCACCCTGCTTCTGGGTGTCCGCTACGGAGAAATGGGTTTCACCTGCGGCCAGCACACCCACATCGCCTACCTGACCACCGGACTCGGCATAGAATGGGGTGCGATCCAATACAATCAACCCATCTTCGCCATCGCCCAGCGTCTCGACAGACTCACCATTTTGGAACATGGCAATGACTGTTGCCTTGCTCTCAAGCTTGTCATAGCCAGTAAATTCGGTTGCACCATCCAGGGTGATATCAACCTCCTGGACACTTCCAAACTGGCTGGCAGCACGGGCACGTTCCCGTTGAGCTTCCATGGCCTGCTCAAAGCCTTCCATATCCAGTGACAGCTCACGCTCACGGGCAATATCAGCAGTCAGATCAGTTGGAAATCCGTAGGTATCATAAAGTTTGAATACGGTTTCTCCTGGGATCTGCGTACCATCAAGGGCTTCAATCGTCTGATCCAGAATCTTCATACCCTGTTCCAGGGTTTCCGCAAAACGCTCCTCTTCCAGGCGTAAAACACGGGTGACCTGATCCGCCATATCAGGCAGCTCTGGATAAGCCGCGCCCATCTCCTGACTCAGGGTGGCGACCAGCTTATGGAAGAAGGGGTCTTTCTTCCCCAGCATGTAGCCATGGCGGATAGCGCGACGAATAATGCGTCGCAGTACATAGCCACGCCCCTCATTCGAGGGCAGCACGCCATCAACAATCAGGAAAGCACACGAGCGGATATGGTCAGCAATCACACGAAGCGATTTCTCTTCCAGGTTTACACAACCGGTAACCGCTGAGGCCGCCTTGATAAGATTCTGAAACAGATCGATCTCATAGTTGCTGTGAACATGCTGGAGTACAGCCGCTAGACGTTCCAATCCCATGCCGGTATCAACAGACGGTCTTGGCAGGGGTGTCAGCTCACCGCTCTGGTCCCGATTAAACTGCATGAAGACCAGGTTCCAGATTTCGATATAGCGATCACCATCCTCTTCAGGAGAGCCTGGAGGGCCACCCCAGATCTCTGGACCATGATCGTAAAAGATTTCTGAGCAGGGACCGCAAGGGCCCGTATCACCCATTGACCAGAAGTTGTCCTTTGCCCCACAGCGTGAGAAACGAGTCGAGTCGACCCCCATCTCTTTGAGCCAGATATCTTCGGCCTCCTGGTCCTCTTCATAAACCGTGACCCACAGCTTATCTTCGGGCAAGCCCAGCTCTTCTGTCAGAAACTCCCAGGCATATTTAATGGCCTCGCGCTTAAAGTAGTCGCCGAAGCTGAAATTACCCAGCATCTCAAAGAAAGTGTGATGGCGTGCTGTGTAGCCCACATTTTCGAGGTCGTTATGCTTCCCCCCGGCACGTACGCAGCGTTGCGAGGTAGTGGCTCTCACATAGTCGCGCTTCTCCCTACCCAGAAAGGTATCCTTGAACTGGACCATGCCAGCATTGGTGAACAGCAGGGTCGGGTCGTTATGGGGCACCAGAGAGCTACTGGCAACCTCCTGATGACCTTTCTCGATAAAGAAATTTAGAAATGCGGTGCGTAATTCGGCGCTGGTCTTCATACAGGCTAGACTATGTAAATTAATGAAATGGTGGATATTAGGCAGAAGCACGGGTGTTGTCACCTGCAATTCTACGGAAATCACTCTGGCAGGACAAATAGTGCGCGCTTTTACGCTCCGTTCTATAGGAATTATACGCTCATTACAGCCAGTTAACTTGGCCACAATCCAAAACCGCCGTAATATGGCCGCTCTTTAACGATTCACCAAGGCAAGCACATGCAAATCAGTCAGGACAAAGTCGTCACCATTGAATACACCATGACAGACCAGCTCGGCAACCTGCTGGACACTTCAGATAATGGGGACACACTCTCCTTTATTCAGGGAAAGGGGGCCATTTTCCCTGCACTGGAGGACGCCCTATCTGGCAAATCTATCGGTGAGCGACTGGAAATTACTCTGACGCCCGAACAGGCCTACGGCAAGACAGATGAGCGCCTGATCAAGATCGTGCCACGCGACCGGTTCAAGTTTGAGGGTGAAATCCAGGTTGGCAGTCAATTCAAGACCCGCCGGGATGACGAGGATATCGTGGTCACAATAGTCAAAGTCGATGATGAAAGCGTGGTCATTGACGCCAACCCACCTATGGCGGGTGTCACTATCAACATGGATATTGTCATTGTTGAGGTGCGTGATGCTGTCGAAGAGGAGCTTCTGACCGGACAGGTTCAGGATATGGATGAAATCTACGAGAAAGAACACAAGAAAAGTATGGCTGTTGAGCTTAAATAGCAGACGTTTATAGCCGACGCCTTGCTATCAAACAGTGGATAGCAAGGCATCCACTACGACTCAAGGCGGGTTTTTCTGCTCTTTGAATGTTTCTGATAGACAAGGCCGTTCCTTTAGAAACTGCACAAACCCTTCGGCTGCAATGGGCGGACTAAAGAGATAACCCTGACCTAGCATGCACCCCTCTTTACGAAGAAAGTTTAACTGATCCTCGGTCTCGATCCCTTCTGCAATAACATCCAGCTGTAGATTACCCGCCAATGAGATAATGGCACGAGCAATCGCTTCATCATTAGGATCATGCGGGATATCCCGTACAAAGGATTTATCAATTTTCAAATTATTGATCGGCAGTTTTTTCAGATAAGAGAGCGAAGAGTATCCGGTACCAAAATCATCAATCGACAGCGTCACTCCCAGCTCTCTTAACTCACTCAGCACACCAATGGCTTTATCTGCCTGATCCATGAGAAAACTTTCTGTAATCTCTAATTCCAGCGAGGTTGCTTTCAACCCAGAGCTCGCCAGGGCCTCCTTGACCGTTGCCACAAGATCACCTCGCTGTAGCTGTTGACCCGAAAGATTAACTGCCACAGTACCCGTCTCTAGCCCTTCGTCCTGCCACTGCTTGATCTGTGTACAGGCTGTATTAAGCACCCAGGCCCCAATCGGCACAATCAAGCCCGTGTCTTCTGCCAGCGGAATAAAGTTGTCCGGTGGAACCAATCCCATTTCAGGATGTAACCAGCGAATGAGGGCCTCTGACCCTATGAGCTTTCCAGTTATAAGTGAAAGCTTGGGTTGATAGTAGACAACAAATTGATTCAGCGTTATTGCCTGCCGAAGACTGTTTTCCAGCAACACACGCTTCACCGCAGAAGAGGTCATCTCTTCGGTGTAGTATTGATAACCGTTGCGCCCTTGAGCCTTGGCCTGGTACATGGCAGCATCGGCATTGCGTAACAAGGTGGCGGCCGTATCTCCATCATTGGGAAATATACTGATACCAATACTGGCCGTAATATGTAGTTTATGCTGCTCGATAATAAATGGCGCATTGAGACTGAGCACCAGCTTGGTGGCCAAATCCCCCGCTTTTTCCTGGGTCGGAAGCTGCTCAAGTAAAACGGTAAATTCATCCCCACCCAGACGGGCAACAGTATCCTCATCACGTAGCTGCTGCCGCAAACGCAACGACACTTTCTGTAGCAACGAATCGCCAACCGGGTGTCCCAGACTATCATTGATATTTTTAAATAAGTCGAGATCAATAAAAAACACCGCCAGACAGGTCTTATCCCTACGGGCGCGTTCCAATGCATGATCAAGTCGCGCGGTAAATAACAGTCGATTTGGCAACTCTGTCAGTGGGTCATGATGCGCCAGGTATTCCAGTTGATTTTCCGACTCTTTAACGTCACTGATATCAGAGAATACCGCAACATAGTTAGTCAGTTCTCCCTGCTCATTTCTAACCGTACTGATTGTCTCCCATTCAGGATAGACTTCACCACTCTTTCTTCGATTCCAAATTTCACCACGCCAATAGCCAATCTTATTAATCGTCTCCCACATTTCATCATAGAAATTATCTGCGTGCTTTCCAGACTTCAGCATACTTGGATTCTTACCTTTTACCTCTGCTTCAGAATAGCCGGTAATTTCTGTGAAAGCATTATTGACTGCTGTAATATTACCCTGAGTATCGGTGATCAATACCCCTTCTCTGGTACTCTCAAATACAGTTGCCGACAGCCGCAATCGTTCTTCTGAAAGTAAGCGCTCAGATATATCCCTTATCAGGGCCTGAATGCCACCATCGGGCAGTGAACGGGCACTGACCTCTACGGGTAATACAGAGCCATCCTGACAGAGCATCTTTCGTTGCACTATCAGAGAACCAAGCCGATGCACTTCATTGCGTTGCTTCTCATAGCCCGGACGTTCTGATGGATGAATAAATTCTATAACCTGGTGGTTTAACAATGCATCCACTGTATAACCCAACATCAATTGGGCGGATCGATTACAGTCTGTAATAACACCTTTTTCATTTGTAACTAACAATCCGTCGGCAGCTTGTTCAATTAACGTACGATAACGACTTTCGCTCGCTTTCAGTGCCTTTTGGGTTTGCATCCTTTCGGTGATGTCCATTCTAATAATCAGCGTGCCCTGTTCCTGGGTAGCAAATTCAAGCACTTCAATCCAACGATCACCCTTTACTTTTAATACGAACGGCCGCTTCTCCTTATGCATCCGCAAACGCTTTTCAACCCACTCATCTACGCTAACCCCCTCCAGGTCAACCAGCCCAACTGTCGCCAATGCGTGATTGAGTTGTTTGAATGACATACCCGGCCTTAGGATGGAGCCGATCTCTTTAACGGCTTTTCTATAAGCGCTATTACAGAGAACCATTCGATCCTCACTATCAAATAAAATCACCCCACCAGGCACACTTTCCATCGCATCGTTCAGGCGATCCTGCAATCGAACTTCTGCACGTCTTGCCTCTACCTCCTTGGTCAGGTTATAGCCTATTCCTCGATAACCCTTAAATTGACCAGACTCATCAAACAACGGAGTACCGCTAACGCGCACATAGATTACTTCACCATCGGGACGTTCATACTCATACTCAAAATCACGAAATGGCTCATGTGCTTCTAACTGGGCAAGGTGCTCATCCCAGACAGCCTTGTCATAGTCTTCTGATATCAGGTCACGGCGACTTTTCCCCAGTATAAAATCGCCTGAAACACCTATAGCCTCTTTTATTCGATCCGAGAAATAGCTGAACCGTAGCTCCGCATCCATCTCCCAAAACCAATCAGATGCGACTTCAGCGAAGTCCTGGAACCTTTTTCGCTCGTCGAATATAGCCCGCTCGGTTTGACTTCGCTCCATTTCTGAAGCAACACGGGTAGCAAAAATCCGTAATATAGATTCCACATATTCCGGATTCAAGATCGACTGCCTGAACAGGACGACCAAGAGCCCCAGATTGTTCCCTTGCGAATCGATCAACGGAGCACCAGCGTAACCCTCTACTTGAAGCTGAGAAAGTTCGGCATCATTTGGAAAGAGATCACAGACATGTTCTGGATAAATACAGTATTCACCCGCCAACACTTCTTCACAGGGCGTGTGTTCAAGGGTATAGCTAAAGCCTGCATCACCCGCTTCCTTGCTATATGTAGCCAGGGTGTGTACACGACCAGGATCTTTCACATCTCGTGTCCCAATAAATGAGAAAAAACCGCCGAGAGCAGGTGTTAAATGTTCCAACAATCGATTAAAGAAGCCGCTTCCATATTCGGCTGATACACCCTTGGCAATCTCGAGAATAGCGTCTTGCTGCCTGCGTCTTGTTGTTACATCCTGGATGAGTGCCAAGACTCTTGGTGTATTGTCATTAAAAGGAATGACAGAGGAAGAAATACTAATGACCGCCTGATCCCCATCCGCTCTTGTTATAGGCCACTCCTCTCCACGTAAATCCTCTCCTAGACGCATTTTATCCATGCGTTCAATAGCTCTTTTTTGTAAGTCTGGATCAGGATAGAGCAATTGATACCATCCTTTATGATTGATCTCTTCACGCGTGTAACCGGTGATTTCGGTCATCCGGTCATTCCAAAGCGTAAACTGAAGATACGGAAACTCACTAATGGGACAGCAAACACATAGGCCTTCGGCCGCCTTTTCAATCACAGCGCGACGGAATGCCGCCTCTTTTTGATGCTCGAGTTGAAGCTCCTTTACACCAGTCAGATCAGTACCCACGCCTCGGTAACCCAAAAACTCACCCGAAAGGCCATATTTAGCTTTACCCGTGAGGCGGATAGTGCGGCGCTCTCCATCCGGACGTTTCCAGTCGACCTCTACCGAAAGCAATGGCTCATGGGCTTGCATATTTTGCAGGTGCTGTTGCCAGCGAGCGTCATCATAGGACTGGTTTGAATGGGCCTCTGAGCGCGTCTTCCCCATTAATTCAATTGGGGAAACACCCAGCACTTCTTCAACACGGCCAGAGAGATAAATAAAACGGAGATCACGATCCATCTCCCAAAACCAGTCTGCCGCGACTTCTGCAAAATCACGAAAGCGCTCTTCACTCTTACGCAGTTGGTCTTCCAATTCCACTCGCCCTGTAATATCAACAATATTAACCAGCCAGGGTTCTGTTTTTTCATCAGGCACCTGCACACGCACCAGCGCCTGAATATAATTGGATGTAAAGCTATGCAAGGAGATTTCTATTTCTATTTTGCGCGAGCCATTGATATATTCGACCAGCGCTTTTCTAAAAGCAGCAAAACTACTCTTTGGAAAAAGCCGGTTAATGGGGCCTAACAGCTGGGTTTCGTTATCCGCACAAAACAGCTCTACTGCTGCAGGGTTTGCACGGGTAATGACCATTTTAGATGCAGCGATAATGAGCAGTTCAGGATTATGAGTAAACAGTGCATCAGGATCTTGTAAGGATTGAGGGTCAAGAGTATCCAACCACTCCCTCAGGCCTGATATATCCTGTTCCAGAATCCCAACACCCGCCGTCTGGAATATTCGACGGTAAAGCGCTTCACTGGCCTGGGCGGCCTGCTGAAGCATCTTACGCTCTGTAAAATCAAGTACAAGATTGATGGTTCCGGTTAAGTTGCCCTGTTCAAATAACGGAGCCGAAATAAACAGTACCCACAACGACGTGCCATCCTTACGAATAAAGCGAAATTCACGCTCCTCTTTTTTTCCTTGTTGACTCTGCTTGATACTGCCAAGAACCCGCCCTCTAGATGCTTTGTCGACAAAATCGTCGAGCGTGCGGCCAGACATTTCATCCTGGCTATACCCAAGCATTGAAGCCACTCGTTGATTAACGAACAACGTACGCCCTTCAACATCCAGTAACCAAACACCTTCCAATGTCGTTTCGATGATGTCTTTATACTGTTCAAGTGAAAGTGCTGGTAATCGCAATCAACATTCCTCTTAGAATATAGGGTTTACCATCGAGCAATAATTTATCTCGACTAAAGAGGAAGTATAGTAACAAGCGTTGGAAATGTTATCGATTTATGTATAAAACCAGGCAATTAGCATGACTCCAGCATAATGCTGGAGAAGGAACCTTGTTTTAACCGGGGAAAATTAGACCTACAGCCGTTATCGCCTCTATTTGCATAGTCTTTATGTCAGGCGTCATGCCATAGATAACTTCGGATCATCTCTGAAGGAAATCCGCGATACTCTAAAAAGCGAGCGCGTTTCGACTGCGCCTTGAAATCATCGGGTGGCGAGCAACCAAACTTTCGCTGACAGCACCTGTCAAGCAACTCTAACCATTGTACTTCACGCGGATCAGTCCAGGCATCAATAAGATCCGCTGTAATACCACGTTCCTGTAATTCAAGGCGGATCCGGATCGGACCAAAACCCTTCTGTTTTCGCTGCTTCACATAGAGCTCTGCAAATCGTTCATCACTCTGATAACCACTCGACTCAAGCCAGTCTAGCACTTGATCAAGCAGCGCATCGTCTTCACACCGCCCGCCTAACTTTCGACGCAGCTCAGCACGACTGTGTTCCCGATTTGCAAGCAGGCGGATAGCCGCCTGCTCCAACTCACTTCGATCAGACACACTAGGCCTCTATCTCGGCCTCTACCGGACCACCCTCCGCTTCAGCCTTTGGGAAAGCCTGATTACGGATCTGCTCTTCCAGGTGCTGTGCGATATCCGCATTCTCTTTCAGGAAATTCCGCACATTGTCTTTGCCTTGACCAATCCGATCACCGTTATAGCTATACCAGGCACCCGACTTTTCAACAAAGCCGTACTGAACACCCAGGTCAATCAACTCACCTTCGCGTGAAATTCCTTCACCATAAAGGATCTCAAAATGGACCTGCTTGAAAGGTGGCGCCACTTTATTTTTAACCACCTTCACTTTGGTTTCATTGCCAATAACTTCATCACCTTTCTTGATAGCACCCGTGCGGCGTATATCCAAACGTACAGAAGAGTAGAACTTCAGTGCGTTACCACCTGTAGTAGTTTCAGGATTCCCAAACATCACACCAATTTTCATACGGATCTGGTTAATAAAGATAACCACACAATTTGAGCGCTTGATGTTAGCCGTCAGTTTACGTAGAGCCTGTGACATTAAACGGGCCTGAAGACCAACATGGGTATCACCCATATCACCTTCAATTTCAGCCTTGGGGGTCAGTGCCGCAACCGAATCCACAACCACTACATCAACGGCACCGGAGCGCACCAGCATGTCAGTGATCTCCAAGGCCTGCTCTCCCGTATCTGGCTGGGATACCAGTAATTCATCAACGTTTACACCCAGTTTTTCAGCGTATTGCGGATCCAGCGCATGCTCAGCATCGACAAACGCCGCGGTTCCTCCCTGCTTCTGTGACTCAGCCACTACATGCAGGGTCAGCGTTGTTTTACCAGAGGATTCAGGCCCATAGATTTCAATAACACGCCCTTTTGGAACCCCACCAATACCTAATGCTATGTCGAGATTAATTGAACCCGTAGATATCGCTTCAATATTACGTATAGCCGTACCATCACCCATTCGCATGACCGCACCTTTACCAAACTGCTTCTCAATTTGACTCAGTGCTGCACCCAATGCTTTCTTACGATTGTCGTCCATATGTTCCCCCGGTTTTCAAAGATCGACTGCATCCTGCAAATCGAAATGTTCTATTGATGTTCTCCATTATTGCATAGACTGAGGCTCAAGTCATGAGTCAGTTCTACAAAATGTGTAAATATTTTCTACTTCACCCTTTTATTTAGGCTTCACTGAATAATTGGCACCGCCATTCTTATCGTAATACAGGTACAATCTGAACTTTTATACGTCCGGATCAGAATCACAAGGCACCCGCACATGTTACCAGGAGAGACCGTCGGCATTTCCAACCACCCCCTGCGTATGCAGTTAGCCAATGAAGTGCATGCCCGCCCGTATGAGTTGTTAACAGCACCCGTTCAGGCCAGCCATCTGGCCATACTGTCAGACGAGTCGACACTCCCCCGTGAGCGTGAAGCAATCGGCGCACTCTGTGCACGCTTTAATATCGCTCCACCTGACATCTCGGCCAGGCACTTCAGTGCCGACATGGGAATTTTCAGGCTAAAGTGGGAGCGCCATACCGAGTTTTCTACCTATACCTTTTTTCATGCTGCCCCTTTTAGTGAACCCTTTAGAGAGCCGGCTATCGCCCAGGTTCCAAAGGAGTGGGTCGAACAGCTACCCGGCGATCTGTTAGCCGCTATCCATGTAGCCCTGACGCCCAGAGATTATCCCAAACGTGAGATTGAAGAGTTAGCGGTCCATTTTGCCAGCAACACCGTTACCGGATCTTCGGTGGCCGGCGATGCGGCCGAAGTCTGGACAGATTTCCATGTCCATGCCGATGGATTCAGCCGTTTTCTTGTACAAGATAATAGTCTGCGCAGCCGCCAGGCGGGTCGACTGATTCAACGGCTATACGAGGTCGAACAGTACCGAATTCTGGCACTGCTGGCATTTCCTCTAGCCCAACAGTATGGGCAAATCCTCAGTCGGCTGGATCAGGCCCTGAACAACCTGACCAGTAAGATCGTTGATATCGACAACCTGGAAGATGAGCATCAGGCACTGGAAGAGTTGTCCCGCCTCGCAGCAGAAGTCGAGCAGATCTCATCCAGCACCAGTTACCGGTTCAGTGCCTCTGCGGCCTATTACGACATTATCCACCAGCGTCTGGCCGACCTGCGTGAAGAGCGTATTCAGGGCATTCAGATGCTGCATGAATTTATGGAACGCCGACTCGGCCCCGCCATGCACACCTGTCAATCCGTTGATGAACGCATTCAGACACTTGCCAAGCGTATCACCCGGGCTTCCAATCTGTTGCGCACCCGGGTCGATGTCAGCATGGAAGGTCAAACCAAAGATCTGCTGAAATCGATGGATAGACGCGCCCACCTGCAACTGCGCATGCAGGAGACGGTTGAAGGGCTCTCAGTGGTGGTGCTGAGTTACTATCTTATCGGATTAGTCGGCTATGGCCTGAAGGCAATCAAATCAGCCGGCATCGGGATCAATGTCGAGCTTGGCACCGGGATTGCCATTCCACTGGTGATTGGCGCAGTCTTTCTGGGGGTCAGACGTCTGAAGCGGCTGGCGGGTCATGGCGCAGAAGCAGACAGCAACCACCCTTGATCACCACGTTCAAAGAAGAGAGCGTACACCCTCCAGGGCCACAAGCACGGCCTGATGCCGTACAGCATTTCTATCACCAGCAAACTGGTGACACCTCGTTACCGACTCACAACCCTCGCTATGCCAGGCAAACCAGACCGTTCCTACCGGTTTTTCATCACTGCCACCGCCAGGGCCTGCAATACCGCTGACAGAAACCGCCACCGATGCCTGACTATGCGCTATAGCCCCCTTCGCCATGGCATCTACCACAGGTTCGCTGACTGCACCCTGCTCTTGTAACAGCTGGACACTGACACCCAGCATCTCCTGCTTGGCCTCATTACTGTAAGTAACAAAACCCCGGTCAAACCAGACGCTGCTACCGGCAATATCCGTCAGCACCTTGGCTATCCAGCCACCGGTGCAAGACTCAGCCGTGGTCATTTTCAGACCACGACTCAACAGGCCTTCTGCCACCTGCCGGGCTGCAATTTCCAACGTATCACTCATACCCAACAGTATCTGGTTTCAAATTATGGGATGCAAGCCAAACAGCGACTTACCTGGGCCTGACCGATCCGCCATTTTGGGCTACACTGTGCGACCCTGAGTTATCAATTATGAAGGTTGCAATGGAAATCCTCTGCGAACACAAGGCGTCACCCGCAAAACTTGAGATCCTCGGCGTGTTCGAGTGGCCTATCTGGGAGAAAGAGGTCTCAGAGTTCCCCTGGCATTACGACCGCACTGAAGTCTGCTATTTCCTCCGCGGAAAGGTCATTATCACCCCTGAAGGCGGTGAACCACAGGAGTTTGGACGAGGTGATCTGGTCACCTTCCCGGCCGGCATGCAGTGCAGCTGGAATATTCTCAAACCTGTCGAAAAGCATTACAGTTTCGAATAACCCCTGGTTTCGCCACCCTTATCATCTTCAATGAGTAAGACAGCCACCCCATCACATACCCCGATGATGCAGCAGTATTTGCGTATCAAAGCGGATTATCCCGATATGCTGGTGTTCTATCGGATGGGTGATTTCTATGAGCTTTTTTTTGGTGATGCGGAGCGTGCCGCTCAACTGCTGAACATTACGCTAACCAAAAGAGGACAGTCTGCAGGCAAACCCATCCCAATGGCAGGGCTCCCCTATCATGCCGCCGAGGGCTATCTGGCCAAGCTGGTGAAACAGGGAGAATCAGTCGCTATTTGCGAACAGGTGGGAGATCCCGCGACCAGCAAAGGGCCGGTTGAGCGCAAGGTTCAACGTATTGTCACACCCGGCACCGTAACGGATGATGCCCTGCTTGAAGAACGACGTGACAATCTGTTGGCCGCCCTTTTTCAGCATAATGAAACAGTGGGGCTGGCCACACTCGATCTGAGCAGCGGACGATTCGTCGTCCAGCAACTGAAAGGCAGTGAAGCACTGGCAGGTGAACTGGAACGACTGCATCCGGCCGAGCTGCTGCTGATGGAAGAGTACACACTGCCAGAGGGCGTGGTGGCACCCGGCGGCACCACCCGCCGTCCCGTCTGGCATTATGACCATGAGACCGCAGAGCGTTTATTAACACGGCAATTTGGCACCCGCGATCTGGGTGGCTTCGGCTGTTCTGATCTGACGGTGGCGATCACGGCTGCCGGTTGTTTGCTGCAATATGTGATCGATACTCAACAGAGCGCACTGCCCCATATACGAGGCCTGTCGGTTGAACGCAGGGAAGATGCCATCATTATTGATGCTGCCACCCGACGCAACCTGGAGCTGGACAACAGCCTCTCCGGCCAACAACAGCACACACTGGCCGGCATTCTTGATCGCACCACAACACCCATGGGTAGTCGCCTGCTACGGCGCTGGATCAACCGCCCATTGCGACAGGTGACACAGGTTCGGGAACGACATAACGCGATCAACCAGCTATTACAACGGCAGGCTTTCCCTGGACTGCAGGAGACATTGAAAGGGATCGGTGATATCGAACGGATTCTGGCCCGGGTGGCCTTGAAAAGCGCACGCCCTCGAGACCTCTCCACCTTACGTGACTCACTGGATCAGTTACCCGAACTCCAGGAACAACTGGCCTTACTGGATGCCCCTCTGTTAAAACAGCTTGCGACAGAAAGCGGGACCCACCCAGATATCGTCAACCTGTTAAAACGGGCCATTATTGAACAACCACCCATGCTGATTCGTGATGGTGGTGTCCTGGCAACTGGCTACGATGAAGAATTGGATGAGCTAAGGGCACTCTCGGAAAATGCCGATCAGTTTCTGCTGGATCTGGAAACGCGGGAGAAAGAACGTACTGGCATCTCAACCCTGAAGGTCAGCTATAACCGGGTGCATGGCTACTATATTGAGATCAGTCGAACCAAGTCCGATGAAGTACCTGATGAATACGTACGGCGCCAGACCCTAAAGGGGAGCGAACGGTTCATAACTCCGGAGCTGAAGAAATTTGAAGACCAGGTGCTCTCCGCCAAAGAGCGTTCCCTGTCTCGCGAGAAACTGCTCTATGAGGCTCTACTCAAGACACTCCAGTCATATATCGTCACACTGCAATCCTGCGCCAACGCCCTGGCGGCACTGGATGTCATAGCCAACTTTGCGGAACGTGCCGAAGGCCTGGAACTGAATCAGCCTGAACTGGATGAAGAACCTGGAATTCAGATTGAAGATGGACGCCACCCGGTGGTTGAACGTGTCAGCGACAAGCCATTTGTAGCCAATGGGGTGGATTTTGATGACAACCGTCGTATCCTGATCATTACCGGCCCTAATATGGGTGGTAAATCCACCTTTATGCGACAGACGGCTCTGATCGTACTATTGGCTTATTCCGGCTGTTTCGTTCCGGCCAAGTCGGCCCGCATTGGTCCAATTGATCGCATTTTTTCCCGCATTGGAGCATCCGATGATCTGGCGGGTGGACGCTCAACCTTCATGGTTGAGATGGAAGAGACCGCCAATATCCTGCACAACGCCACCGAGAACAGCCTGGTGTTAATGGATGAAATTGGTCGGGGAACCAGCACCTTTGATGGCCTGTCACTGGCCTGGTCCTGTGGTGTGGAACTGGCCACCTCTATTCGCGCATACACTCTCTTTGCAACACACTACTTTGAACTAACGACCCTGCCTGAAGAGTATCCTGGGATTGCCAATGTTCATCTGGATGCCGTAGAGCATGGGGATTCTATTGTCTTTTTACATGCCGTACGTGAAGGACCCGCCAATCAGAGTTATGGTCTACAGGTTGCCGCACTGGCCGGGGTGCCCCGCGCGATTATTAAACGGGCAGCCCAACGACTGAGGGAACTGGAGCTCTCAGCCCAGCGACACTCAGATCAGCACACCAACCAACTCTCCCTGTTTGCTGCAGAACCTGAAGCAGCAGCACCCTCTCCAGCAATGGATGCACTATCCTCAATTGATCCGGATGAATTGACACCGCGCCAGGCCCTGGATGAACTCTACCGCCTGAAGGCGCTTTACAACGAACCCGTTTAAAGGCAACCGTTTGACCATAAAAAAACCGGCCTATCGACCGGTTTTTTTATGCATTTCAAGATAATATCAGGCTTCTTTAGCAAATGAGATCTCAGCCATAAAGTCGCCTACTTCCAGGACATCCCCTTCTTGCAATTGAACGCCGCCCTTGGAATCAATCTCTTTGTTGTTGATCCGAGGAAAACTGGAGCCGCCAATATGCAGCAAATAGAACCCTTGGGGACGCCGCGCAATCACCGCTACATTCTCACCAGGCTTGCCAATGGTAAAGAGGGAGCGATCTATCCGTTCCATGTTGCCTTTATTTGGGCCTCTGAAACAGCGCAAGGTAGCACTTTTCGGCAGCAGTTTCCTAGGTTGTTTGGCCAGTTTACTGCGAGCCGCAGCTACTGCCGATGGCTGAATAACAACGGTCTTATCCAGATCATCCTCTTCTTCTATCTCAGACTGCAGATCAACTTGATAAGTGCCGATTATCAGACGATCACCGGCCTTGAGCACGTGTTTGGTAATGCTTCGACCATTTAACTGCGTCCCGTTGGTACTACCCAGGTCTTCAATATAAAGATCGGTATAAATACGGCGAATACTCGCGTGATTCCGGCTGACAGAGGGGTCATTGAGCTGAACATCAGAGTCCGCATCTCTGCCAATGGTCACTATCTGCTTGTCGATGGAAACCTCATCAACCAGCACACCATCTTTATTAATTACCAGCTTTTCCATCGTCACTCCCGGTCCGCTTGCAGCAAGCTGTAATGAAATCATGATTGAGGGGCTACCACTGCCAGCGATATATTATCCAGACCACCGTTCTCCAGGGCCGTATCCAGCAGCTGCCTGGCTGCCATCCCTATTTCACCACTTGATGCGGTCAAAATCTGTTGCATCACCTGATCAGATACCATATTACTTAATCCATCTGAACAAAACAGATAGACATCTCCTGGCTTCACTTCAGCGCAAGCCACATCTACCTCGACGACCTCATTAATGCCCAGACCACGAATCAAAATATTACCCTTTACCCCGGCATCCAGGGCCTCCTGAATCGTATCAAACATTCCTTCATCAACAACCGCCTGTATCATGGAATGATCTTTGGTCAACTGTTTCAGTTGACTGTCACGCAGGCGATAAAGTCGGGAGTCACCTACATGACCATAGTAGACCGTCCCCTCACTAAACAGCCCCATGACCACTGTTGTCGCCATCCCGTCATACTCGGGGGTGGCCATCATCATGGATAGGATCGCCTCATTAGCCGCCTCAACAGCGCCGGCTATCATCTGTTCAGACGGCACTATCTGAGTATCAGTATAGTGTGGCAGTAGATTTGCGCTAATACTTTCTACCGCCAGCTGGCTTGCAACTTCACCGGCATTGTACCCCCCCATACCATCAGCCAAAATCACCAGGCCATGCGCTTCGAGCACAGCGACGCTGTCCTCATTGATCTCTCTCACTCGCCCCTTATCAGAGAAAGTGACAGCACTAATGGGCATTACATTCATATCATTTATTCTGGAACCGGGTAAATTCACCGGGTTCAACCTCGTGGCGTAACGCTGTCGCAGCATAAATTGGCTATCGGCAACATACGCATCAGACTTGAATCATCAGACAGTCAGAACGATTATTCTGTAAACGACTGCACACTTCTGAAGATGCATGAAAAAAAGTCATGTGAAATTGTGTGGTTAATAACAGAAGTCCCAAAAACAGCATGGCAGCAGAAAAATATTATTGTTTTTCAAAAAATGGCTTCATTTTGCTCATAATCTCATACAACTTCTCAGCATCTACGTAACCCGGCAACATCTCGCCATTCTCCAGCACCAAAACGGGAGCACCCGATACGCCAAGCATAGTTCCCAATTGAAAGTGGTTGCTTACCGGGTTTTCACAGTCACGCATTTCCTTAGCCTCCCCTGACATCGCCTGTTTCAAAGCCTTCTGGCGATCAACAGAACACCAAACCGTAACGGCTTTCATGTAAGAGGGACTATCAACTCCGGCACGGGGAAAAAACAGATAGCGAATACGGATGCCTCGATGAGTATAGGTTTCTATCTCTCGCTGTAGTTTTCGACTGTAGGCACTGTCTATGTCGGTAAACACCGTGAGGGTATGCTTTACTTTTTCAGCCGGCTCAAAGATCAGCATGTTCGCTTCACCTACCCGCTCTATGGCACTGAGCGTCACTTCTCGCAAACGCGGCGTGGTGAGATTCTGCTGCTGTTCCAGATCGATAACTTCACCCTCAATCAAGAAACGTCCATCCCCGCTGATATAGACCAATCGTGAGCCGATGACGACTTCATATATATTCGCCATGGGGGTTTCGGTGATACTGGTGGGTTCTACGTTCGGCAACAGGAGCATGAGACTCTGACGAATGCGCTCAATGCCATCGACTGATGTTTGACCAGACCCGATCTGCGGCAGAAGCCCAAACAGCACCAGAATCAGTACCCTACCAAACCCGTGGCGTGAAAGGATCATCGGTCAATCCCTGAAGTTGATATATTGCAAAGGCAGGTCAAACTCGGCATTTTTAAACAGTGCAATAACCTGCTGTAGATCATCGCGTTTTTTACCCGTCACCCGCACTTGTTCACCCTGAATCTGCGCCTGTACCTTCAGCTTGGCTCCCTTGACCATCTTGACCATTTTTCGAGCAGTATCAGACTCAATTCCCTGCCGGATGACAACCTTTTGAATAGCTGAATTGATGTTGGATTCAGGCTCTTTAATCTCCATGCAGGCCAAGTCTACTTTCCGCTTTACCAGCTTTTGCCGAAGGATATCCATCATCTGATTGAGCTGAAACTCCTGCTCGCCCTTCAGGGTGATCTCTGCGTCATTTTGCTCAAAAGAACACTTGGTCCCTTTAAAATCAAAACGCGTCGACACCTCCCGCTTCGCCTGGTCAACCGCGTTTCGAACTTCCTGGATATCCACTTCAGATACAATATCAAATGATGGCACAGAATCACCTCCTCTCTTATTCTGGTTTGCCAGCAAAGGCTACCATAATTAACAGATCATGGGCGCAGACAATTCAGGCCCTGGGATGGTGCTGTTGATGCAGGCTTTTCAGCCGTTCACGGGCCACATGGGTATAGATCTGAGTGGTGGAGAGATCGCTATGCCCCAACAGCATTTGTACCACGCGCAGATCCGCACCATGATTCAGTAGATGGGTGGCAAAGGCATGTCGCAGGGTGTGAGGAGAGAGGTGTTTGGTTATCCCGGCAGATGCAGCGTGTTTCTTTATTCGGTACCAGAAAGCCTGACGCGTCATACCAGCACCTCGCCGAGTGGGAAACAGATCATCACAGACCCGCTCACCCAAGAGATCATAACGTGCTGTCTTTAAAAACCGCGTAAGCCACTCTACGGCCTCATCACCCAAAGGAACCAGCCGTTCTTTCCCGCCCTTACCAATGACCCTGACCAACCCCTGATTCAGACTCACCTGGTTGAACTGCAATCCCACCAATTCTGATACCCGCAGGCCAGTGGCATAAAGCACTTCCAGCATGGCCCGGTCACGACAACCTTCGGGGTCGTCAATATCCGGCGCATCCAGCAGTGACTCCACCTCATCTTCTGTCAGGGATTTAGGTAAAGACCGGCCAAGTTTGGGCGCATCTATCAATGAGGAGGGATCGGTATTTACCCAATTTTCACGAAGGGCATATTGATAGAACTGCCGAATACAGGAGAGCATCCGAGCCGTCGACCGCGCTTTTTTACCTTCCCTGGATAAGACCGCCAGGTAACTTAAAAGGTCTTCGCGCTGGGCAGATAACAGTGAAATATCCTGGCCAGCCAACCAGACAGCCAGTTTATTAAGATCAGACTGATAGGCCATCAGGGTATTCTTGCTCAGACCACGCTCCATCCAGAGCGCATCGGCAAATCGTTCAATCGATGCTATGTCGATCGTGACTGTCATCTCCGTTTACGACCCTGCCTGTCTCTGTCGAATTGAGCAATAGTATTGATTTGGCTCATCATATCAAGCCGCCATTATACACTGGTAAAAATCCCGCAAAGCACCCGGAGAATTTTATTCACTGATTATCACGCTAGACCGTTGCACCACACATCGCTAATGATGGATTATAGGGGGGACAACCTGAGGCAACCCAAGACAGCTCATGCAATTTTCCGGACCTGAACCTGATCGCACCCTGCCCGCCTGCACCGGCATACTACTCACCAACCTGGGAACACCCGACTCAACTTCAGTGGGCGATGTCAGGCGCTACTTGAAAGAGTTTCTCAGTGACCCCCGTGTCATTGAGACACCAAGATTGCTGTGGTGGCTGATTCTGAACGGCGTTATTCTCCGCATCAGACCGGCCCGCTCAGCCGCTGCCTATCGCAAGGTCTGGACAGACCAGGGATCACCCCTGCTATTCCACACGCAAGCCATTGCCCAGAAACTGCAGCAAACACTCACCACGGCAACGGCCACGCCAATCTCTGTTGTTACCGCCATGCGCTATGGACAACCTTCGATAGCCGATGGACTGGAACAGCTGAGGCAACAGAATGCCCGGCGAATTATAGTATTGCCGCTCTATCCCCAGTACTCAGCCACTACAACGGCATCAACATTTGACGAGATCTCCCGTGTATTGCGTAACTGGCGCTGGTTACCTGAGCTACGTTTTATTAATCACTATTTTGACAGTCCCGACTACATCAATACTCTGGCAAAGAGTATAAAAAGCTATTGGCAAGAACAGGGGCAGCCCGACAAATTACTGCTCTCGTTCCACGGCATCCCCCAAAGCTATCAAGACAAGGGCGACCCCTATGGTCGGGAGTGCCATACCACAGCCAAGCTCCTCGCCCAGGCACTGGAGTTAACAGATGATCAATGGGCCATCAGCTTCCAGTCCCGCGTCGGCACCCAAGTCTGGCTCAAACCCTACACGGACGAGACACTCAAACAGTGGGGAGCAGAAGGTGTTGGGCGGGTTGATGTCGCTTGCCCTGGATTTCCAGCTGACTGCCTGGAGACAATTGAAGAGATTGGTGAAGAGAACCGAGACTATTTTTTGGAAGCCGGCGGCAAAGCGTATCGCTATATACCGTCACTCAACAGTAGTGATGATCATATAGATGCGTTGACCCGGATTGCAAAACGGCATCTCTGGAATGATATGTAACCAATAAGTGACCGCACGCCTTCTGCTGGCACTGACTGATATATGAAAAAAGCCCGGTAAAAACCGGGCTTTAATTCGATGAAGAGCCGATTATTTTAACTTACCAATTCCCAGCATCTTCAAGATATATTTTTCGTAAATTGGCTCCGAGGTTCCTTTCTTCATCTTGCGAATAAAGTACTTCTCGAAGGCAATCTTTGCCATGTGCACCCATTTGCCTTTCTTGAACCAGGCCACATTGCGCGGGGGAATCTGCGGCAAAGCCACAAATGCCGCGCCGGTATCACCCATATCCGCCAGGCAGATGGCATTCCAGGTGGCCGTAGTTGAGAGTTCACGACCCGCTATCTCGTCAGCAATGTTATGCACAATGGCCGTCACCATGGACTCGATCATGTAGCCCGTCTTCGGCGCGCCGGTAGGAACAGCGGTGGCTTCAACTGGGGGAATGGCAATACAGACACCCGCTGAATAGATATTTGGAAAAGTGGGGTTACGCTGATGGCTGTCAACGAACACAAAACCTCGAGGGTTACACAGCCCTTCTACATTGGCTACGGCATCTACACCTTTAAATGCGGGCAGCATCATGGAGTACTTAAATTCAAGCTCATGATTTTTCAGAAGATGGCCGCTGTCATCAAACTGCTCAATATGCATCTTTCCATCTTCAACCTTGGTCACCTTGGCATTGGTAATCCAGTTGATATGATGAGCACGCAGATCTGACTCAAGGAAACCCTTGGAATCACCCACACCACCCAACCCCAGATGGCCGATATAAGGTTCGGAGGTAACATAGGTCATGGGTATTTTGTCACGGATCTTACGCTTACGCAGGTCTGAATCCATGATAAAAGCAAATTCATAGGCCGGGCCAAAACAGCTGGCAAACGGCATCGCACCGATAATCACATGACCCGGATCATCCAGCAGTTTCTGGTAGGCATCGTAGGCAGTCAGTGCATGATCTACCGTACATATAGAGTGAGTGTGTCCACCATGAGGCCCGGCACCATCAACCTCTTCAAAAAACAGCTTGGGTCCAGTCGCGATAACCAGGTAGTCATAACTAATGACTTCGCCACCTTCCAGTTCGATGGTATTACCTTCCGCATTGATTTTCTCACAACGCTTGGCAATGAAATTAATGCCCTTACGTTCCAGATGCGGCTTGATATCAAACGTCACACTGTCACGGTCACGCCAACCTACAGCCACCCATGGATTGGAAGGGGTAAACTGAAACTCTTCCCGCTCATTGATTACTGTGACCTGATGGTCTTTACCCAGAGTCTCTTTCAGCTCATAGGCACAAGGCATACCTCCTGTACCTGCCCCTAAAACAACGATATGCGCCATGCTGTTATCCCTCCAAAGGAATTGTAGTTATTTCCCAATCATCCCACCTGCCCCTGCCAGCACCAAATAGTGAACTCAATCCTTAAGCGCTTGCGGAGATGTGTATGGTGATCATCTTCCTGATGGACGGCTGCCATTACACGCAATGGCAGCGCGGCGGCTCCTGATTATTTACTTATTCTTCTACTGGATCTGCGTGACTCAGATACTCAAACAGCGTCTGAAAACGGATCTTATCCGGCTTATCAAACACCGGGTCATCATGATTGGGTGACTGTTCTATGATCTTATCCCAATCAGCCGACTGGAGTGTCTCATCAAGCAGGGGGAACGCCTCCTGCTCTTCAAGCGCCAGATGCTGTCGCTGCAGTGCAATGAACTCACGCCCCTGAACCTCCAGCTCATCACGCGACATCACACCACCCTGATAGATGTTCTCCAGTGAGTTGCGGAAAGTCCGCGTCAACTGAGCCAATTCGTGATGTTGCGTCATCAGACGCTCCATCAGTTCAGCACGCTCACCCATCAGTGGCTTAGCCACGGTAAAGATCACATTCTCCAGTGGATGGTGCCCCTGATCTGCGTAGACCTCCATATACTCGAGCAATTCGATTTTCAGATCGAAATCAGATTCATGGCCAGCCAGAAACTGGTCAAGTTGCGTGGTCAACAGGTCAAGAATTTTCTCGAGATTTCTATGATCCCTGTGTAATTTATCCAATAGATAATGCATGGGATGTCTCCAAATAACAAGCTGATAAAATCTGTCTGGTATCGGCTTAAACTACCGCTCCAGTTAATCTTTTCCAAGCATCCCTTCACCACTCTGCCGGTTAGGAAAGCACTCTTTTTCTACCAGCTCCTGCCCAATAAAGAGGCTCCCATCCTAACCTATCTTTATCCCCACTTCTTCTCTTCACAGATACTGTATCAGTTTAAACCTAGCCCGGCACATCATCGTTTGAAGGCGATGGGGGATCAGTCGAAATCAATCCTTTTCGCTGTAACAAGCGCCAAAGCCAGCTACCCGTAGCGGCCTTACCAGTAAGAATATAATTCAGCGAATGAATATTCTGCAGTCCCCACTCCATACGATCACGGGCCGAGTATCGGCCGCAGAAGAGTATATTATCACCCAGTTTAAGTGGGGTTTCATAAACTGGCAACATCGTTCTCTGATCCCCTCTTTTCAGCAACAAGGGTATACAGGGAAGCGACTGTTCGCGTGCCCTTGGGTCGGTCAAAAGATGTTGCAAATTAACGGAGCGACCCTGCCCCATAGCACTGCAGACCGCCAGCGCCTCATGCGTTGTGAGCGCTACCTCCCAGATAGCCGGGCCTTCTGTAGTAACCAGAGCACTGATTCTACTGACCAGTTCACAGGCCCACCCGTCACTTTCATGCATAGCGAGACTGGTAAACTGATACAGCAGGGGCGTTCCCAGTAGAACCCGAATCCGATTGGCGATTATAGCGCTGGCATGCATCACCATATCCGCCTTGACCGCATTGATAATAGACTGATTCTCTTTCTGATTTTGCCGAAGTATGACAAATAGCTCGGGCCTCAACTCTCTGGCAGTCATAATAATAGAGAGATTATTGGCATCATTATCGGTACCAGCCACCAGCCCAACCGCCTCTTCTATCCCTGCCTCCAACAACGTCTTGGCCTCTGTCCCTCTGCCCAGAACATAACCCTCTTCTGGCATACCGGTGACATCGGGCATTGCCTCAATAACAATCGGCTCAATCCCCTCCTTTTTCAGCCGATGACAAATCGCCTTGCCAAACCGGCCATAGCCGCAGACCAGCCAGCGCCCAGACGCAGGCGGATATACTGGCTCTTCCAGCGAATGACCCCGCCCGCCTGTTAACCAGGCGTGCAGCAAGTACAAGCCGGGGGCCTGCAACGCCGTTGCCAGGTGATTCGCGAAGGTGTCAAACGGGTTAATGATGTAATCTGTACCAAAAGAGGCCATATTCTCTTCGATATCATGGGAATCAGTGCGGCAGATCACCTTGACTTCCGGATGCAGCAGCTTACTGGTAATCGCAATCTTCAGATTGACTTCGTTTACGTTGGTAAGTGCAACAACACCCCGACAGAGCGGATGTTTCAATCCGGCCTCTAATAGATGCAATGGCCGGGAAGCGTCACCCTCCAGGGCAGGAACATACTGTCGCAGGTTTTCAAGTTGAAGCATATTGACGCGATCGGCATTAATATCAACAGCCACAACGGAATGATCACGCTCGGTGAGTGCATGAACCAATGCACTGCCGGTTTCACCATAGCCGCACACCAGATAAAAGGGATCACGTATCCGTTTGACACGCTTGGTGAATTTACCCTCGGTCATGGCCTGCTGAAAGGTTTTATCCTGCACCAGCGATAGCAGTGTGCCAATCGCATAAAACCAGACAACCACGGTCGCGTAGAGTGAGAAGGTCACCCAGAGACGCTGGGCATCTGTGAAGGGATACGGAATTTCACCAAAACCAATCGTGGTGGCCATAAAACTGACGAAATAGAAGGCATGGAACAGATCCATATGCCAGACATTTCCCGCATCATCCTGTCCTGGAATCAGTGACAATCCCAACACAGCAACGGCATAGGTCACCACTAACGTCAGCAGTGGCTGACGCATACGCCGGAATATCAGAAAGTAGATGCTATGCATCTCGAAATACCGACTTAGCGCCGCAACATGACGGTTTCAATGACCAGTAGAACCACTGAGATAACATTTGCCAACATGGCGCCACCCGAAAGTGAAACGATACTGGCCATCACGGTAGGGGTCAGTCCCGTAGCGGTAATATGCTCAGCCGCAGCCCATACCAGCGCTGCCGCGAACAACTGCATCACGGCAACCAGACTGGTAGCCAGTAACACGGCTCCCATCTGAGTCCGATCACCAAACTTCAACAGGGTCGCAATCACATTCACGATCACAACTGCAAACAGCTCATACAGATGATGATGATCAGGATTATCGATCTCGCCGACAAAAAATCCGAAATTAAGCGTCAGTGCTAAAACAATAAAAAAACCGAATACCACCTTTTCAGGATTCATGGACTCCCCTTATTTGCTCACCCATAGAAAACCGTCAATTGTCGACAGCTTTCGAAGCTACGTTCGTTTTTATTTACCACAGCTCGATAATACGGCTTGCCAGCACGTCTTATCAAAGCCGCTTGCGTTGCCAGTATACCGCTCTATTTGATCCGATAGGCCACAGAATAAATTTCCCCTAAAGCCGCGCCATGTTGTTACCTATAGTAACAGCTGGTAACCTAATATCATGCAAAAACACCCCGATCCCATACGGCTGCGAGAGAGCGCCCTGATACTGGCTCTGTTCGCCCTGTTTCTGTTCGCCTCCCCTCTGACGGTATGGTGGGCTTCAGATCGCGCCCACTGGCTGGTTCCCTATGGGCTATGGCTACTTGTGATTGTGCTGGGTGCTTGGTTACGCCGGAAATATTCTCAGCATGACCTATGATCTGGAGATCCTCTTTGGCGCCAGCCTATTCTATCTCCTGCTGCTCTTCTTCGTAGCCTATGTCACTGACAGTGGCCTGTTACCTGACCGTTGGACCGATAACGCCCCTGTTTATGTACTTTCGCTCGGTGTCTACGCCACCTCATGGACCTATTATGGAAGTGTTGGCTTTGCACAGCGCGAGGGTTACCAGTTCCTGACCGTTTATCTGGGTGTCACCATTGCCTTCATTCTCAGTCCGGTGTTGCTACAACCCCTGTTACGGCTGACACGGGAATACCAGCTTACCTCTCTGGCTGACCTGCTGGCCTTCCGTTATCGCAGCCAGATTGGTGGCGTGCTGGTCACCCTGTTCATGTTGCTGGGCTCGCTGCCCTACATTGCCTTGCAGATTCGTGCGGTCACCACCTCCATCCAGGTGTTGACCCACGATGAAATCCCTCAGACCCTGGCGTTGGGTTTCTGCGGCATGCTCACCCTGTTTTCAATCCTGTTCGGTGCACGACACATCTCTCCACGAGAGAAGCATCGTGGACTGGTGGCCGCCATCGCCTTCGAGTCACTGGTCAAGATTGTCGCCATGATGGCCGTCGGCTATTTCGCCATCTTCGGTGTTTTTTCCGGCCCTTCAGATTTAGGTCTGTACCTCGAAAAACACCCCGAAGCCCTGCGTAACCTGTATGAACCGGTCAGAGAAGGCCCCTGGACCACGCTACTGTTTCTATCGTTTTGTGCGGCATTCCTGCTACCTCGACAGTTTCACATGACCTTTACCGAAAATCTGTCGATCAGGTCGCTGGCCACGGCAAGCTGGGCCTTTCCCCTCTTTCTGTTACTGCTCAATCTGGCTATCCCTCCGATCCTCTGGGCGGGGGAGTACCTGAAACTGGATATGGATGCCGACTACTATGTACTGGGCATCACCCTCAGTAAGGGACCGTCCTGGCTACCGGTTCTGGCCTTTATTGGAGGCGTCTCCGCAGCCAGCGCGATGGTCATTGTGTCCACCCTTGCACTCTCATCCATGTGCCTGAATCACCTGCTGTTACCCGCCAGTTATCCTGATCCCAAGGTCGACCTCTATCGCTGGCTTCTCTGGGGCAGGCGCCTGCTGATTGGTCTGATTATTTTTGCCGGCTATATCTTTTATGAATTACTGGAGCACAATCAGGGATTGGTTCAACTCGGTCTGATCTCATTTGTGGCTGTCGCCCAGTTTCTGCCCGGCATTGTCGGCCTGCTCTACTGGCGACGCGCCACACGGGAAGGGTTTATCACCGGACTACTGGGTGGTATATCAATCTGGGTCATCACCCTGCTGCTGCCTTTACTTGAAAAGTCAGGCTTCATAAGTACCGGCATTGATCTTCCCGCCATGCGGGATACAGCCGGGCTGGATCAGTGGCAGTTCTCCACCTTCTGGTCACTCGCCCTCAACAGCCTGCTGTTTGTCATTATCTCTCTACTTACCCGCCAGTCACCGGAAGAGGAAGAGACAGCCCTCGCCTGCCGCAGTGAAGTTGCCATCATGATTCCCCTGGATGGCACCCTGTCAGCGGTCTCACCCGCACAGTTCTCCGAAGGACTTGCGGTGATGCTGGGGCGTGAAGCAGCGGAGATGGAGGTCAACCAAGCCCTGGAAGACCTGGAACTCGATCGCAGTGAGACGCGTCCCAGAGAGCTGAAGCGGCTCAGACAGCGGATCGAGCGAAACCTCTCAGGTCTCGTCGGTCCCGCCATGGCACATATGATTATCAACCAACAGCTCAAAGTGGATGCTGATGCGAAGACGGCTCTGGCCGACTCAATCAGACATATGGAAGAGCGCATGGAGCAGTCACGCAGTAAGCTGAAGGGTTTGACGGCGGATCTTGATGCACTGCGCCGATATCATCGACAGGTACTGTTGGATCTGCCCCTGGGGGTCTGCGCTGTGGACCCGGATCACACCGTGGTGACCTGGAACCTGGCACTGGAAGTGATGAGTGGTGTTCCCAGCAATGAAGCCATGGGTCGCAAACTCTCTTCACTGACCGAACCCTGGGGTGAATTGCTGGCCGGTTTTGCGCTGGCTCAGGATGAACACATCCACCATATGGAAGTGCCCATTCATAACAGTCCTCACTGGTTCAATCTGCATAAGGCCGCCATTCTTGATCCAGACCTGCCTCGCTACCAGACCGGTCCCCGCAGTGGCCTGGTTCTGCTCCTGGAGGATCTCACAGACCTGGAAACCCTGGAGGCCGAACTGGCCCACAGTGACCGACTCGCTTCTATTGGTAAGCTGGCGGCAGGCGTAGCGCATGAGATAGGCAACCCAGTCTCGGGCATCGCCTCACTGGCCCAGAACCTTCTGGAAGAGCGAGATGAGGAGACGACCAAGGAGAGCATCGAAGCGATACTACAGCAGACTCGCCGCATAAGTAGTATTGTCCACTCCCTGATGAGCTACAGCCGAAGTGGCCGTATCGGACTTAATTTTGAAACCTTCACTCTCAACAGCATCCTTGAAGAGGCCATTCAGCTGGTTGGCCTGACCCGAGCAGGCAAACATGTAGAGTTCAGCAACAGCTGTCCCGAAGATCTGCTCATGAAAGGCGATCGACAGCGACTCGCTCAAGTGATGGTTAATCTACTCACCAATGCTTGTGATGCATCTGAGCCCGGCGATCGGGTGGAGATCTTTGCTTTTGCCTCACATAACAAGATACAGATTGAAGTAATGGATCAGGGAGAAGGCATCCCGGAAGATGTGCAGGATGTGATCTTCGAACCCTTCTTCACTACCAAAGAGGCCGGGAAAGGAACGGGCCTGGGCCTGCCCATGGTAGGAAAAATTATCGATGAACATGATGGTAGTATTGCTATTGATTCGGCCCCTGGAGTGGGTACCCGAGTCATTATTAATCTACCGCAACACTTGGACCTGAAAAGTCATGAGTCAAATACTGATTATTGAAGACGAATCGGTCATCCGTGCCGCAGTAGAACGCTTACTCACCCGTCGGGGCTATAAAGTCAGCTCCGCAGAATCCGTTGAGGAGGCTGAGCAGAAATATGATTTGCAAAGCTTCAACCTGATCCTGACCGACGTCAGGCTACCCGGTGTTCCTGGCACCGAGGTCATTCATCGCGCACCGGGCGTACCCGTGCTGATCATGACCAGCTATGCGAGTGTCAGGTCCGCGGTCGACTCCATGAAAAAGGGGGCTATTGATTACATTGCGAAGCCGTTTGATCACGACGAGCTGGTGCTATTGATTGAGCGCACACTGAAGCAGGAAAAGCTGGGGCGAAAGACCGAAGTTCTGAAATCCGAACTCAACAAATCCTATCCTGTTGATGGCATGGTAGGAAAGTGCCCGGCCATGCAGGAGGTCTGCCGCCGGGTAACCAAGGTAGCACCCACCGATAGCACCGTTCTTATACTGGGCGAGTCAGGTACAGGTAAAGAGCTGGTTGCCAGGGCGCTACATGAACAGAGCCTGCGTAAAGATGCGCCGATTATAACGGTCAACTGTGCGGCCATCCCTGAAACCCTGATTGAATCCGAGCTGTTCGGCCATGAAAAAGGGGCGTTTACCGGGGCCGATTCAGCCCGTACCGGCCTGATCGAAGCGGCAGAGGGTGGCACCCTGTTTCTTGATGAGATCGGCGAGTTACCTCTTGCAGCACAGGCCCGCCTGCTGCGTGTCCTGCAAAATGGAGAGATACGCCGTGTCGGTTCAGAGCAGTCCCGCCTGGTGGACGTGAGACTGATTGCCGCAACGCACCGCGATCTGAAACAACGGGTCCAGGAGGGGGAGTTTCGAAGCGACCTCTATTTCCGCCTCCGTGTAGTGGAGCTCAATCTTCCACCACTGCGAGACCGGGGGGCCGATGTCGTAGAACTGGCGACATTCCTGTTGGAGAAAACGCGCAAACAGCTGAACCGCGCCCCAATGACGCTTAACCAGGCAGCCATTGATACGATCACCACCTATAGCTGGCCTGGGAATGTCCGGGAACTGGAAAACGCACTGGAGCGCGCCGTCATTCTCTGTGAAGAGGACCTGATTACGCCCGACCTGCTCGCTATTGAAAGCGCCCACTCTGCTGACTCATTGACCATGTCCGCCAGCACACCTTCAGGTGACCTCTCGCTTGAAGCCTATTTCCGCCAGTTCGTCCTGGAAAACCAGGATCATATGACCGAAACTGAACTCGCCAAACGACTGGGGATCAGCCGCAAGGCACTCTGGGAGAGAAGACAACGCTTTGGCATACCCAGGGCCAAAAAAGGGGCGAGCTGACACGATCAGGATGGCTCACACAAGTCGTTGTTACTTAATCACACGACTCCGTTACCAATAGTAACGAAAGGCGGTAACAGAACGATGATGAATTACACAACCCATTGAGCTGAATAGCTTTAATTAACGGCACGTTTCTCGCATAATAGCGTGAGATTTGAATTAAAATGGATCGTCTTTAGCATCCTGAATTCAAAAACCAGAATTATAATTTTCATTCAAAATTCACAACTGAGGGGGAATACGACCAATGGACGCGAAAGTTGTCTGGTTGTTTGTATTCGTTGCGTTATATTGGTCTTACTGTATCTTTTGGGGCATCAAGGGTGCCCTCTCAGCCAAGACCGCAAGCGACTATTTCGTAGCAGGACGTCAGATCTCACTGTGGGTGTTCATTCTCGCAGCCACAGCAACTTCATTCTCCGGTTGGACCTTTATGGGCCATCCAGGCTTAATCTATCGTGACGGCTTTCAATACGCTTACGCCTCATTTTACGCCATCACCATTCCTTTCACCGGCGTTCTATTTCTAAAACGGCAATGGATGCTGGGCAAGCGCTTTGGGTTCATCACCCCGGGCGAGATGCTGTCGTATTACTTTCGTTCAGACCTGATCAGAATCCTGGTGGTGCTGGTGGCGCTGATCTTCTCGGTACCCTATCTGGGGATTCAGCTGCGCGCATCCGGTTTCCTGTTTAACGTCCTGACCGACAACATGCTCAGCACCACAGTAGGCATGTGGTTACTCTCTATCGTGGTCATTATCTATGTCGCTTCCGGCGGGCTCAGAGCAGTCGCTTATGTGGACTCAGCCCAGGCCATCCTGCTGGGCGGAGGCATAGTGGTCGTGGGTCTAATCGCCATGCATGAGGTAGGTGGTTTTGCCCGTCTGAACGAAGGCATAGCCGCACTGTCGCAGATCGACCCCGCCACAGGCAAGGCGATGTTCGGAAAAACCACACCGGAGGGGTATAGCGCCTACATTGCCATTCCGGGGGTGATCCAGTTTGGTGCAGGACTGGGAACGGATAGCGCACCCATTGGCGGCGCCTGGACAGGCGTCATGGTGCTCACCTATATGTTTGGACTAATGGGCATCCAATCCGCACCGGCCTTCTCCATGTGGGCCTTCGGCAATAAAAGCCCTGAACCCTTTGCGCCCCAGCAGGTTTGGGCCTCTTCCTTTGTCATTGGCTTTATCCTGATGTTTTTCACTGCCATCCAGGGCATCGGTGCTCACTTCCTTGGGGCCGATCTTGAATTTTTGGCCAAGTTTCCCGAGCTGGTCAATAATGTGATGGGTACAGGCCTCGGTGGTATCGACCTGCTTCAGTCGGAAGGTAAAGGCGACATGCTGGTTCCACAGCTGGTCTACCTGATGTCTGAGACTGCACCCTGGCTGGTGGGCCTGTTATCGGTCTGCGCCCTGGCCGCAATGCAATCGACTGGCTCTGCCTACATGTCGACTGCTGGCGGAATGCTGACCCGAGATCTGCTAAAGCGATTCCTTATTCCCCATGCTTCACACGCCCAGCAAAAGATGTACGGCCGAATCGGTGTCATCCTGATTGTCTTGGCGGCACTGGTGGTTGCCTCCACATCCAGCGATGCCCTGGTGTTACTGGGTGGACTCGCCGTAGCCTATGGCTTCCAGATGTGGCCCGCCCTGATCGCCGTATGCTGGTGGCCCTACCTGACACGTCAAGGTATCACTATCGGTCTTATTGCCGGCCTGATTGCGGTAACCCTGACTGAGAGCGTAGGCGCACAATATATGCCGTGGGGACGTTGGCCTATGACCCTGCACTCAGCATTCTGGGGCATCCTATTCAATTTCTCACTGGCCCTGATTATCTCTGCCATGACGCAGAAAGATACTGAGCGTGAGCACCGTATGATCTTCCATAATTTCCTTCATGATCATGCCTCGCTCTCTGCCGAAAAACGCAGCCTGATTCCCATCGCATGGATAGTCACACTGATCTGGTTCTTCTTTGGTATAGGGCCGGGTGCGGTGATTGGTAACTGGATATTTGGTGACCCTACCAATGCGGCCACCTGGACGTTCGGCATGCCCTCTATCTGGGCCTGGCAGCTGCTATGGTGGATACTCGGTGTGGGTATGATGTGGTTCTTGGCCTATAAGATGGAACTCTCCACCATACCCCATAAAGAGGTGGTGGCACTGCATGAAGATATAGGTGACATACAGCTGGACCTGGATAAACCTGGGTGATCTGTTTCTGATGAGTGTCACGAAATGAATGTCCCAGCAGAGTGCCAGATACTTAATAGAACTTGCAGATACGAACAAACATGAGTTGTGGATCAGATTATGAACACGTCATTCTACCTCTGGTTCATTTTATTAGCGGCCATGCTGTTTTTCCCGGTCAGCAACCTGATCTGGATAGTCAGTGTCCGACGGCTACAAAACAAACTGGGTGTTACGCTTGATCGTGACGCCTTGCATGGCCAGAAGATACGGGCACGTTTTATAAGTCTGTTTCTTGTTGCACTGTTCTCATGGTTTTTCAATCTGTGGCTGACTAGTGCCGGCAATGGATGAAAAACGCTATCGCCTCCTGGTCAGAACGGCTATAGCACTTACTATTGCGTGGGTCGCATGGACGCTGTACGACTCTGGAGACGGAGCGTCCAAACCGGGCGCTCACGAACTTGCCGCGGCAGGACGCTATCTGGAAGATGGTGCATTTGAAAAAGCACTTGCAGCTTTCAGTAAGGTCTACGAACAGGACCAAGAGAACATCGGCGCATTACGTGGGCAGGCACAGGCGCATATGCGCCTCGGACTTCAGCAGTCTATCGAAGCTGAACAGATTAAGCTTAATACACAGGATGACACTAGCAGGGCCGCGCAGCTGCGCCGCTCATCCAACAACCATCTACAGACGGCCCTCTCACTGTATGACGAAGCCATACAACGGGAAACAATCAACGGCATCAGCCAGACCAATCGGCTGGCCATAGGTGTCGCCCATGCCAACCGGGGCATATTGAAAGATCAGTTGGCCGATTACCAAGGGGCACTGGATGATTACAATTTAGCATTAAAACTGGCACCAGAAGTGAAAGAAGGTCCCGGTTTTCTCACCCGATTCATGCGCAATCAGCCTGAGAAACCACCGTCCATTGCGGACAGGGCTCGCTACCTGGAAACGGAATTAGCCAAACCTGTAGAACAGCGATTAATGCGGCTACCCGATGAGGATGCCAAACAACAAGCCTATCGACTGGACTAATAACAGCGCAGAAAACACGGTTCAGAGCAACTTTAGAATATCGACAAACAGAACACGGGTGAAAAACAGTAGCGCAATCGCACCAAACAGAAGATGACCGATATCGTTTTCACCATCCTCATTACGATGGGTTAACGCATGATAGGCAATAACGCCGGTAACAAGCAGGAAGATCCAGTCTATCAACGTTGTTGCCTCTACCTTTATCTTAGTGACGGGAAAGAGCATAAAAGTAACAGTTTTTCATAATGCACAACAGTGCCGACAAACAACGACAGCCGGAACAAGAAACATAGCCTACTGATGGAAGAGACAAGAGCAACGTTAACAACCGAGCAGATACTTGCTGCGACGCGCACCTTCAGAGAGGTTCCTATTAGAACCTTGAAAAAGTTGGTGTCCTGCGCGAGCAAACGCGTTCTGCCCGGTGGCGTTGCACTTTTTCGCCCTGGCGAACCCTACAAAAAAGAGATCTATATACTGCTTGACGGCACAGTGGTCATGCACCGCCCAACAGGCCGACAGGATACCGTACTGCCTGGCGACCTGATTGGCTTGGCGAATTATCTGGATAAGAACGACTACACCACCAAAACTGTAGCGACGAATCAATCGGTCATACTTGCCATTCCGGAGGCGCGTTTTAAGGCACTTGAAGAGGAGCATCCTGAACTCTTCAATGTACTGAATCGGGTGATCGCAACGAAATTACGGGAGCGCAGCCCGGACCGTTCAATCTCAACTGGCGTACTGGCACAACCCGTTACCCGGCTGATGCGCACACCGGCCGTATCCTGCACATCTGAAACCACACTGCGTGATGCCTTCGGCATGATGAAAAGCAGAAAAATCGGCAGCGTCGTAGTCACTGATAAAAAAGGGTTGTTAAAAGGCATGCTGACCTATGCCGGCATAGCTGAAGCGGTCATGTTGAAAGGGGCCGATCCAAATGACCGATTGATCAATGTAGCCTTTGAAACACCCCGCGTGATCGATCCTGACACAGCCCTGTGGGAAGCCGAAGAGATCATGAAACGGCACTCGACAGAGTACTTGATCGTTTTGGAGGAACAACTACCCATCGGTATTGTCTCGCAAACCGATATCCTGCGTATTCTGATTTCTCGACCCAGCACACTCACCAATCGATTGCGGAAAGCTGACACCATACAGGAACTGGCGAACCTCATTCCGCAACTAGTGGATGCCGCAATCGACATCCAGGAGACCAATCACCGCCCTAGCAGTGCCGTCAGATTACTCAGCGAATACCACCTGATTGCACAAAGGCGTGCTGTTGAATTAACACTACGCTGGATGGAGACAAAGGACCTGGGTAAAGCACCCGTCGGTTTCAGCCTGCTTATCATGGGTTCCGGCGGACGTCTTGAGATGCTGCTTAATCCCGATCAGGATAACGGCATCATTATCGAAGACACTCCCATAAGCGAAACCAAAGAGGTGAAGGAGTGGTTTGACCATTTCTGTAATCGACTCAATCTGAATCTTGATCGAATCGGCTATCCGCTCTGCCCCGGTGCCATCATGGCGCGTAATCCGTTGTATAACAAAACACTCTCCAAGTGGAAACAGCAGATCAGCCATATTATTGACCACCCAACTGAAAAAGCAGCGCGCTGGTCAAACGTTGTCTTTGATTTCGATACGCTATACGGTGATGACACACTCACCTCGGAGTTGCGTCGCTATTCCCTCGCTCAAATAAAGGAAAAACCTCGCTTACTTAAAATGATGTCAGATCACGATGCCGAGGGAAAACCCGCTATCGGATTCTTCAACCAATTGGTTACTATGAAAGATAAACAGGGTGAGTATATCGATATCAAACGTAACGGTTTACGTATCATTGCCGATGCCGCACGCATTTTTTCTCTGCAAAAAGGCATCGCTGCACAGAACACCACCGATCGGCTGAACGCGCTGACGCGTGTCGGAAAACTCTCCACAGATTTCAAGGACTCCGTACAAGAGGCCTTCGAAGAGCTATTGGATCTGCTGCTGACACACCAGATCAAACAGGCCAAGAGTGAAAATGAATTGAACAAACTGATCAATCCAGAACGACTCTCACCGCAGTCGCGCAGTACGCTGCGTATGGCTATGCGGGCGGTAAAACGCCTCCAGGAAAAGTTACAGGACGACTACGCAACCGACATATTCTAGTAGAGAGAGGAGTGGCAGAAACTGGCAGCCATCATATAACTGATCAAGTCCCGGCCCTTTTGATTTTAAAGAGGGAAAAAAAGTAAAAAACATACGGGAATTACAGGCTGAACAGCAACCGCCAAAGCGATATGGCAAGCGAACAGCTCGGTGAGTTACTGGGGAGAATACATGCAGGGTTTCGACGTACCCTGAGCAAAGGTGCCTTGCTTGCAGACCCGGATATGCTGGCACTGCACCATCGACTGCTTTCGGTTAATCCGAAACAGCTGATCAATAAACCGATTGAGGAGACGCGATTTGTTGTTGTAGACACAGAGACTACCGGCTTACAGGCTTATGCAGGCGATGAGATCTGTTCAATCTCGCTACTTGAAATGCACGGATTGGAGTTAACTGGACGCGAGTTCAACACATTGATCTATCCAGGAAGAGACATTCCAGCAGCTTCAACCCGCATACATCATCTGAAAGATGAGGATGTAAGGGATGCACCCTTGATTGAAGAGGTAATGCAGGAAATAGCTGATTTTATTGGTGAGAGTGTATTGATTGGGCATCATATTGGATTTGATATCCGATTTATAAACAAAATCCTGCAGAAAGAGCTGCTGTGTCACCTGAAACATCCGTGGCTGGATACCATGCTGCTCTATCTCGTACACACAGGACGGGTTGGGCACTATACATTGGAGGAGGTGGCCGATTACACTCAAGTGGTCATCGAAGGACGCCACACGGCTCGTGGCGATGCCATGATCACTGCGGAGGTATTTAAGCGGCTGGCAAAGGTACTGGTGGAATACAACAATCCGGTGAATAAACTGATTAATCGACAATACGAACTGGGACACTTTTGATGTCCGCATAGAACTGAGAACACCTGTTGTGCAGAAACGTAGAAAATAACGTTTCGTTATATTTAAATTTGAGAGAAGCCGACCAAGCAATTGGTCCATGTATATTAAAGAAAAGGAGACATGCTATGTCCGAAGAGAAAATCTATCCGGTTAGTGCTGAGACAGCGGCCCAAGCCCATATTGATGCCGCAAAATACAAAGCCATGTACCAGCGCTCGGTGGAAGACCCGGATGGTTTCTGGGGCGACGCCGCAGAAGAGTTTCTCACCTGGTCCAAAAAATGGGACAAAGTGAGTGACTGGGATTTTAATGACGCCAATATCAAATGGTTTCAGGGCGGCAAGCTGAATGTCTCCTACAACTGCCTTGATCGCCATCTGGATACCCGTGGTGACCAGACCGCACTGATCTGGGAAAGCGATAACCCCAATGAAGACAAGAGCGTCACCTATCGTGAACTGCACAAGGAAGTCTGTAAGTTTGCTAACGTATTGAAATCACGGGGTGTTAAAAAGGGCGATCGTGTCTGTATCTACATGCCGATGATTCTGGAAGCCTCTGTGGCGATGCTGGCCTGCACCCGTATCGGCGCGGTCCACTCCATTGTCTTTGGGGGTTTCTCTCCCGATGCCCTCTCCAGTCGTATCCTGGATTCTGATTGCCAGACCCTGATCACCGCTGATGAATCTGTTCGTGGCGGTAAGAATGTCCCACTCAAATCCAACGCCGATATCGCTCTGGAAGATTGTCCCAATGTCAGCACCTGCATTGTAGTCAAACGCACCGGCGGTGATGTTGCCTGGAAAGAAGGACGGGACATCTACTACCACGATGCCATGGCGGATGCCTCTGAAGAGTGCGCCCCAGAAGAGATGGATGCGGAAGACCCTCTATTCATCCTTTATACCTCGGGTTCCACCGGCCAGCCCAAGGGCGTACTGCACACCACGGGCGGTTACTTGCTCTATGCCGCCATGACGCATAAATACACCTTTGACTATAAAGAAGGTGAAGTCTACTGGTGTACCGCTGATGTGGGTTGGGTAACCGGCCATACTTATATCGTCTATGGTCCGCTGGCCAATGGCGCTATCAGCCTGATGTTTGAAGGCATTCCGACCTATCCGGATGCCGGTCGCTTCTGGGCGGTCTGTGAAAAACACAAGGTCAACACCTTCTACACCGCACCTACCGCTATTCGCGCCCTGATGCGGGTAGGTGATGAACCCGTTAAAAAACATGATCTCTCAACCCTGCGTCTACTCGGATCAGTAGGTGAGCCCATCAACCCTGAAGCCTGGGAGTGGTACTACCGCGTAGTTGGTGGTGCTCGCTGCCCCATCGTGGATACCTGGTGGCAAACCGAGACAGGTGGACATCTGATCACACCACTGCCTGGTGCAACTGATCTGAAACCCGGCTCGGCCTCTATGCCATTCTTTGGCGTCGTACCAGAGATTGTCGATGCGGCTACCGGTGAAGTCCTGGAAGGAGAGTGTGAAGGTGCATTGATTATGACACGCCCCTGGCCGGGAATAATGCGCTCGGTCTATGGTGATCATGAGCGTTTCAAATCCACCTACTTCTCACAGTACCCCGGCAGTTATTTCACGGGTGACGGTGCGCGCCGTGACAAGGATGGCTACTACTGGATCACCGGTCGAATTGATGACGTTCTGAATGTCTCCGGTCATCGTCTCGGTACAGCTGAGATTGAGTCAGCCCTTGTGCTGCATGAAAAAGTTGCCGAGGCGGCTGTGGTAGGTTATCCCCATGAAATCACCGGCCAGGGCATCTATGCCTACGTCACACCCATGGCAGGCATTGAACCCACTGACGAGCTCAAGGCTGAACTGGTGAAACTGGTACGTAACGAGATTGGCCCTATCGCCAAGATCAACCTGATCCAATGGGCCCCCGGCCTTCCAAAGACCCGTTCAGGCAAGATCATGCGCCGCATCTTGCGTAAAGTCGCCTGTAACGAGATCGACACACTGGGCGACACCTCCACACTGGCAGATCCAGGCGTGGTGGATGATCTTATCGAGAACCGCGCCAACAAGTAACGCGATTTCTTGACGATCAAAGGCAACCCTGAACACAGGGTTGCCTTTTTTATTGGTCTGGATTTTATAACTAATCTTTAAGATCAACCTTTGTCCGACCGTTTCTAAATAAAACTGTTGCAGACACTCGCTTCAGCAGCGCCTATACTTTAATGAGTTGGATCAAGACAATAACGCGTAGAGATACAAAAGGTATTTATCACATTTCAGGGGGCTCCGATTTGACCGATCGGCAGGACGAAGTAAAGATCAACATCTCGACATATGAGTGGTCTGTACGTCTTTTCTCTACACTCAGACGACTGCTGAGTGTCAACATCAAAATGCACCACGATCAGGGACAGGTCGCTCAGGGTGAGATTTTTCTGTTTAATCACTTCGCCCGTTTTGAAACCTTCATTCCCCAATATCTCATCTATCAGGAGAGTGGTGCGTTATGTCGCTCCGTAGCTGCCAGTGAATTCTTTGGCGGCGATGATGCGCTGACCAACTATCTACTCAGTGTCGGTGCGGTTCCCAATGATCATCCACGCCTGCTCTCCTATCTGGCGGAAGAGATCCTGCGGGGTCGTAAAGTGATTATTTTCCCTGAAGGTGGCATGGTAAAAGACCGTCGCTCTCAAGACCGAAGTGGCCGCTACAGCATCTACTCCCGAACGGCCCTGGAGCGAAGAAAACATCACACCGGTGCAGCGGTACTGTCACTGTCGGTGGATATTCTCAAGCAGTCGATACAGCACGCCTTTGAACAAGAAGATCAATGTCAGATAGATCATTGGATGCAGCGACTGGGATTTGATAATCAAACTCTACTCGAGCAAGTGGCAAACCGCCCCTCCACCATTGTGCCAGCCAATATCACCTTCTATCCCATGCGGGTAAGCGACAATCTGTTACACAGTGGCTTTGAACTGATGAACAGAGGCATAAGCCGACGACTCTCAGAAGAGTTATTGATCGAAGGGAATATCCTACTCAAGAATACCGATATGGACATTCATCTGGGGGACATCCTCGAGAGCCAGAATTACTGGAGCTGGTGGGTCCGCCCCCTTGTGAAGCAGTTGGCCCCTGATATGAAATCACTGGATGAGCTACTGCAGCATGAAACACCTCACCCCAGTATCAAACATCGTCTGCTAACCAGCCGTTTACGCCAGAATGCCTTGCGTCTGAGAAATGATTATATGAAGGCAATCTACAGTGAGGTGACCTTAAATTTGAGTCACCTTGCCTCCTTGATCATTTATCAGCTACTCGAGAAAAATCAGACCGCGGTCGATACAGCGCTGTTTCATCGCACGCTTTATCTGGCGGTAAAATCGGTACAGAAGATTCCCAATGTCAATCTGCATCGCAGCCTTCAAGATGCCGGCTGCTATGGTGAACTGACCATTGGCCTCTGTGCCGGACTTGATCAATTCTTCTTAACGGCCTCGCAACTGGAACTGATAGAGCATGAAGGCGACCGTTATCTGTTTATGCCCAAACTTTGTCAGGATCATGAATTCGATCAGATCAGACTGGAAAACATGATTGAGGTCTACGCCAATGAGGCACGTCCTGTCACGGGCTTACCCCAACTCATCAGTCACTCAATCACTCAGGCTAAGCAGATTACTAACCAGCAGATGGCGGCCCATCTTTTTGATGATGAACGGCAAGGGTATCACTGGGACAAAGCACAATTTTCCAAACCGAGACACCAGGAGATCAATAATAAAGAGACGGCAACCCGTAGCGGTGAACCGTTTCTTATTCTGCCTGAAAATCCCAACCCGCTTGGCATTGTATTGGTACATGGTTTTCTTGCTTCACCAGCCGAAGTTTACGCCTTTGCAGAAAAACTCGGCCATCTCGGTTTTGCCGTCATCGGGCCACGCCTGAAAGGACACGGGACCTCGCCCTGGGATCTGCGTGAACGCAGCTGGAAAGATTGGCTGGCCTCTGTTCAACGTGCCTATCGGATCATGCAAAACTATTGCGAGGATATTTGTCTAGTTGGTTTTTCAACGGGTGGTGCGCTCTCCCTTCTAGCCGCAGCCGAGCAACCAGACGGACTGGCCGGTGTTGTAGCCATCTCTACTCCGGTCAAATTTCGCAACAAAAATATGATCTTTGTTCCCTTGGTTCACCATGCCAATAAACTCATGAGCTGGTTGCCCTCTTATGAAGGCATCATGCCCTTCAGACCCAATGACACCGAACATCCGGATATCAACTACAGCACCATGCCACTGCACTCACTGTTTGAACTCCGTCTAATGGTGACGCAATTAACCAAACGATTACCGGACATACACTGTCCAGCGCTATTACTACAAGGTGATGAAGACCCGGTAGTTGTTCCTGACAGCGTCAATCGCGTGTATAACAAAATCAGCAGCAAGGAAAAAACGATTGGGCTTATCCAGGCCAACCGACACGGCATCCTGCACGAGAATATCGGCAATACCCAGGGGATCATTATCCTGCATCTGAAAGGCCTGAACTCGCGTTACACCCACAGGGTAACGGACCTGAAAAGCAGTCAACCTCTCGAGCAGGAACAGGTAGTTTGATGTAACATACCGGCACAAATTGATGCGATGAAAAAACTCAGGCGCACGTTTTACATACTGCAAAGTTAAGTAATTTATTGAGGTAATTAAATCTGAACATGCTAAAAGTGGGTGTTTTTGTTGACGCTGAAAATATCAAGTTTAATGGCGGCTACCAATTACGATATGACGTACTGAGACGCTTCGCTGCACGTGACGGCGGAACGCTATTACGACTCAATACCTATCTCGCCTTTGACCAGGAACGAGCCAAGAAAGACCCGGAATACGCAAAAAAGTCATACATCTATCAACAGATGGTGCGTGACTACGGTTGGAAGATCATTGTCAAACACGTAAAGCGCTATGTAGATGATGAAGGTAACATCACCACCAAGGCGAATGCTGATCTGGATCTGGCGGTTGATGCCATGTTACAGGTTGAAAATCTTGACCTGGTCCTGCTGGTGACTGGCGATGGTGATTTTCTTCAGGTGGTTACTGCGCTGCAAAACCGAGGTTGCCGGGTGGAGCTACTTGGTTTTAATAACGTCTCCAAACAACTGCAGCGCCAGGCCGATGCCTTTTATCGCGGCTACCTGATACCCGATCTACTTCCCTTCCCCTATGAACCAAGAAATGAGTGGGGAAAAGCCGGTTCTTGCGTACGGGGTGTCTGTTCTAAATGGTTCCCTGATAAAGGTTATGGCTTCTTGCGCTTTATACGGGAGGTTTCGCCCAATCTCTGGATTACTGACCCGAGAGAGCCGGAATCACCCTACGAAAGCGTGTTTTGCCACGTCAATGAACTCGCCGATGGTGTGACACCTGAATTATTGCAACACCGGGAAACCATCGTGGAGTTTTATCTGAAAGAGAGCGATGTGGATGAGGGATTGATCGCCACCAACGTCCGACTGGTCTATGACCCGTCCTGACCGGTTGCCGCTCTACTCTTCGTGCAGCGTTGTGCGATAACGTCGCTCGGCACCGGGCAGGCGCTCAATGACACCGGAACGCAATCGAAAGCTATTCTGTCGCCGATCCTCAAAATAGTATTTAAGGGTCTCGGCAACAACCTGAAAGGCCAGCTCCTCCCAGGGGATTTCCGTCTCTGTAAACAGCTTTACCTCGAGACTCTCCTCACCCGGCCCAAAATCAAGATCTTCCAGTGGACCACGATACAGCATATAGATCTGATCAATATGAGGCAGACTGAACAGGGTATAGAGCGGCCCCACTGACACCCTGGCATTGGCCTCCTCCAGGGTCTCGCGCAGGGCACCCTGCTGGGTCGATTCACCATTCTCAAGAAAACCGGCTGGTAGCGTCCAGTAGCCTCTGCGTGGCTCAATCGCCCGCCGACAGAGCAGCACCTTACCTTCCCACTCGGGGATACAACCGGTCACCACATTCGGATTCTGATAATGGATTTCCCCGCAATCAATACAGACATGACGCGGTCGATTATCCCCCTGGGGTACTTTTATCTCGACAGAACTACCACATTGACTGCAAAATTTCATAGCAGGGCCCATAATTACAAACGTGTCATATAAAAACAGGATACTCGATTTATCTGTTCAATCGCCCACTACCAACCGAATAAACGGGTGCCAAGAACAGGAAAACAGGTGTAATCTTGTATTCTAACGTAAAATATCGGTTCAATCGGATTTGCCAGAATAATTTGTTATGAAAATAATCATCATCCGACACGCCATCGCTGAAAACCCCACGCTATTTGCCAAAACCTGCAAAGACGATACGCTACGCCCGCTAACAGAGAAAGGTATCAAGCGGATTCAGCAGTCACGCCTGGGACTGAAAAAACTGGAGCCAAAGGCGGAATATATACTCAGCAGCACCTTGATCAGGGCCACACAAACGGCTGAACTGATTGCAGAACTCTATCCAGAGGCAACACGGCAGGCTATTCCGCAACTGAATCCGGGCTCTGACCCGGCAAAACTGACCAGTCTATTATCTGACCTTCCACCGGAAAGCACCGTGCTGCTGGTCGGCCATGAGCCCGATCTCTCTGAGCTGATCTCCTGGTTTACCAATGGATCACATTTCAGTTTTCTGCAGCTCAAACGCGGAGCGGCCTGCCTGCTCCAGTTCAAGGACGTTCCCAGAGCCGCATCAGCAGAGCTCATCTGGCTATTACCACCAAGACAACTGAGAAGTCTGAGTGGCTAGTACGATACTTTAAATAGTCAGGAATACCCCATTTACCTGTTCGACTACCCGAATTCAGCCTGACACAGAACAGTTTCAATCAAACAGACCCAGTGGTAGCATGCCGATCCCGTTTGTTATAAAAAACCGCTGATATGTTGCGATATAGCCTCCACATTCCGACCACTTCAGATACCGTTGCGGCGGTGGATCTGGGGTCAAACAGCTTCCACATGATTGTCGCGAAAGTGGACAATGGTAACTTCCAGGTAATCGATCGTCTGCGGGAGATGGTTCGCCTTGGCGGCGGCCTGCTTGAAAACAAGGAACTCTCTCCTGAAACCGAAGCCCGGGCTCTCGACTGCCTGAAACGCTTTGGGCAGCGCCTCAAGTCTCTCCCCCATGGCAGTGTCCGTGCGGTAGGTACCAGCGCGCTTCGTCAGGTACGCAACTCCGCTCGCTTTCTGTCAGAGGCAGAAGCCTTGCTCGGCCATCCGATTGAGATCATCGCCGGTCGTGAAGAGGCACGTCTTGTCTATCTGGGTGTCGCCCACGGTTTAGCCGCAGGCAATGAGCGGCGACTGGTTATCGACATCGGCGGCGGTAGTACCGAACTGATTGTCGGCGACGGCTTCCAGCCAAGGCGTACAGAAAGTATCCACATGGGTTGTGTCAACATGACCCGTTGGCACTTCAATGACGGGGCCATCACACCCGAAGCGATGCGTTCAGCCGAGCTTTCAGGGGCCCTGGAGATGCTGCCGGTCAAGAATGAATACCGCAGCGCCGGCTGGGAGATCGCCGTGGGCGCTTCCGGCACGATACGCGCGATTAATAAAGTAGTTCAAGCCGCTGGCTGGACCAATGGTCAGGAAGGCATCAGCTTCCAGTCACTGGAAAAACTGCGCAATGTTCTGATTGATACAGGCCATGTGGACAAGCTGCAACTCGACGGATTGAGCGATGAGCGCAAGGCCGTATTTCCAGGCGGGGTCGCGGTATTGCGCTCCGTATTCAAGGCGCTGCGAATCGACCAACTGAAGGTCTCTGATAAGGCACTGCGTGAAGGGCTGATCTATGAAATGCTCGGCCGCACCCAGTACGAAGATGTTCGCGAAAGCACCGTTCGCGCCCTCTGCCGTCGCTATGATGTGGATATGGAACATGCCAGCCGGGTTGAAGCGACAGCCCGTTCACTGTTTGCTGAAACAGCCGATGCCTGGCAGCTAAATGAAGGTGAATATCTGGATATGCTCTGCTGGGCCATTCGCCTGCATGAGATAGGGCTGACCGTCTCGCACAGCCAGTTTCATAAACATGGTGCCTATCTTATCGGTAACTCCGACATGCAGGGTTTCTCCCGTCAGGAACAGCGTGTGCTCTCCGCTCTGATCCGCGGTCATCGCCGAAAATTCCCCTTCGATGTATTCAACGACCTGCCAGAAGATATCTCCCTGCCGACCCTCAGACTCTGTATCCTGTTACGCCTGTCCGTACTGCTGCACCGCGCACGCTCTGAGACCACATCCGTCGAGATGAAGATCAAGGCCTCAGATAACCAGATCAAACTCAAATTTCCGGATGAGTGGCTCAACACACATACACTGCCCCGAGCTGAACTTGAGCAGGAAGCAAAGCAGCTGAGTAATCGAGGTTTTGATCTACAATTCAGCTAGTGTTCACTTTTTTGTGACCCATTCCTACTCACTAAATAGTAAAAGTATTGAATAAGCCTTAAAGAGATCGCACACTGGGCCGAAAGCCTGTATGTGTCACCTGCTGTGGGGACCCACTAGAATAAACAGAACAGCTGGGATCTAAACTGCGATGGAAATTGCTCTACTTGTACTGCTGCCGTTGTTGATATGGGCTGTCTTGCTCTACAACAAACTGATCAGCGATAAAAACCATGTGCTCGCCGCCTGGAGTGATATCGATGTCCAGTTAAAAAGGCGTCACGACCTGATACCCAAACTGGTTCAGGCCGTTCAGGCATATGCCGACTATGAGCAGACCACCCTCACACATATTACTCACCTTCGCCAAACCGCTTCAGCCACTTCCGAAACCGGGGAGCGTGAACGAATGGAATCGGCACTCAGTGAACAGGTACGATCCCTGCTACTAATTGCCGAGGCCTATCCTGAGCTGAAAGCGGGAGATCAGTTTCTCGATCTGCTGGCACAACTCAGTGATGTCGAAAATCATATCCAGTATGCACGCCGCTATTACAACGGCTCAGTACGTAATTACAATGTACGCCTGGAGTCGTTTCCTGATCTGCTGATCGCCCGCGGTTTTCACTTCACGCCCGCCCGTTTTTTTGAACTGGAAAGCGTGGTTGAGTCTGACCCTCCCGAGATCCATTAATGCCTCTACTGATTCCACGTTGGCTCCTGATCCTGTTACTGCTGATTAGTCACAGCAGCCTGGCCAGTGAAGCGATTCTCGATTACTTCAGCGACATACAGGTGCAGCAAGATGCCAGCATGGTGGTGGAAGAGAGCATCCAGGTGCGGGCCGAAGGCAACATCATAAAACGGGGTATCTTCAGAGACTTCCCTACAGACTATAGCGACAGGCTGGGCACCCGTTATCGGGTCGACTTCGAACTGCTGGAGGTGCGAAGGGATGGCAACCCGGAGCCTTACCATACCGAACGG
>JAPHUE010000023.1 GCA_026196795.1 Sedimenticola sp. | reverse complement strand
TAGTTTTTACATTGTGGCTCTTTGCCAGGGCATTGAGTTCGTTGAGGTGATCCTGTCGCTCTTGCTTTGTGGCAAGGTCTTCCATTAGGTCAAAGTCAAACTTAACAAAGTCTACGGGAAGATGCTTGAGTATTGTTTCAGCTTTCGGGGTAGATCCAAATTGGTCAATAGCCAGCTGGCACTTTATTTTTTTCAATCCATCGATCAGTTTTTTCGCGGTCTGGATATGATTACGAAGATCCTTGTCGCGTATCTGGAAAGTGAGCCAGGCGCCCTTTGCTTTATATTTTCGGAGGCAATCGCAAATCCACAGAAGGATGCCATCGTCTTCTAAAGCGGCACTGGAGATGCTGATGAAGAAATTAACTTTCCTTCCCTCCTTGCGCTGCTCAGCAAGCTCTTCAATGGCCTTGTCGATGACCCAGCGGTCGACTTTGGCCATCTGTTCGCCTTGTTTGGCATGCTTGATGAAATAATCGGGAAGAATCTCCTCATTATTATTATCGAGCAGCCTTGTTAGAACGGCATAGTTTTCACGGCTATCCCCTTGCAGACTGACAATAGGCTGATAAACGAGTCGGAAACGGTCTTTTTCAAGTGCATGCTCAATTAGTTGATTGATGCGTGCCTCATCACCTGTATTGTCCTCACCATAGCTTGCCTGCATCTCGCTGGCATCATAGAAGGAGATGGCATTTCCACCGCTTCCTCTGGCTGATTCATAGGCATGGTAAGCCTGGTTGATAAAGTCCTGACCGTCGGTGATCTCTTTATTGTAAAGTGTGGCACCAATACAACAGGTAATATTCAGTTCCTGATAGATGTAGTCTTCGATGGTTTTACGAAGTTTTTCGGCTGAAGCCTCAGCGTCCTCATTATTCTCAATATGACTGAGGATTGTGAAGGAGTGGTCACCAAAGCGGGATAGCAGGTCATCCTCTTCTATGTTGTCTGCGAATATCTGGGCCAGCTCTTTTAGTAGGGTGTCGCTGGAGACAATGCCGATATTACCGCGTATCTCGGCAAAATTGTCTATGACAATATAGAACAGCGAGCAACCCTTGTCTGTCTCTTCACGGGCGGCTATGCGCTGCTCCAACTTCTGCATGAAGTATTGGCGGTTGGCCAAGCCGGTTTGGGTATCTTGGTTGCTCAACAGTTCAATTGTTTGTTCGAGTTCTTTGCTCTGGGAGTCATTTCTGATGACGATCTGTGTACAGGGTTCGCCATCATAGGTGGCCGGAGAGAACTCCAATTTGGCATCAAAGGTATCACCTGCACTGTTTTGACACTCAATGCGTAGTTCCTGCTTCTCATTTCCCAGGGTTTTAAGGAAAGATTTGATATCTGTATGATCCTTGGCTGAAACCATATCCAGGATTGGAAGCCCTTCCAATTCCTCCATGTTTACATAGCCGAACATCTCCAGGTACGTTGAGTTGGCTTGCATATGCATGCCTTCATGAATATAGGCTATGGCATCTTGTGAGCTTGCTATGAGAGTCGTGCAACGTGCCTCTGCTTCCTTCAGTTGTTGCTGGGATTCTATAAGCGCCTTGCGTATTTGCAGATCACCCGCTTCTCTTGTTATGACCAGTTGCAGATGTTCAGGGTCATTTGCAGAAATAACGTCACGCGCCCCGTCTCTCATGGCCTGCAGGAGGGTTTCAGGTGCGATATTTTCATCTTTGTAAAGAATAACGCAGTGAACGCTTTTGAAGGCTGTGCGGCACAGTTTTGTTGTTGTTTCAAACTGCGCTTTGTCAGCGGGCATGGTCAAGAGAATAAGGTCCGGGGACTGCGCATCGGCAATTTCCAGTAGCTTATCGTAATCAGTTGCGATCGTTGGGTGGATGACCAGGCCTGCATTGCGGAGTGCGCTGATATGGGTTTCCGCATCATTCAGCGAATCCTCAATTACTAAAAGGTTGAGAGGCGTGTCGATTTCAAGGTATCCATTCATAGGGCAAAACAGTCCAGAGGTTTCGGCTTTGAAGTTCTAAAATTAAACACGATCAGAGTGTTGACCAGATAGTGTCAAAATCTGAACCATGATTCTCTTCCTTAGTATCTTCATCTCCAGGTTGAGACGTAAGATAGGAAAACTGGAAATGAGCAAATGCCCCTGTGGTTTCCAGTAAGCGTGTCAGTTTTGCTTTTCGTTTGCCATTGCCTGATCTGATCATTATGCCATCTTCAACCTTGAAAGGGAGCGTTGGCAAGATCAGGCTGGCAGGTCTTTGTGATGATTTCATCTCAGGGAGAAGTAGGCCTTTTTGAGGTGCACTACTTGGGTTTTCACTATTTAATAAATCGATCAGCACGGCCGAGGCGTTGGGGGAGATCATCTGCATGCCCAGTTGCAGGCCTTGCCCGGGGGTATATTTCATCCAACGGCTGATACCTATGCCAAACTGGTTTGCTTGAGTAGCAGACTGAATGCCGATGATTTCACCAATTTTTATTTTCGGTGCATTGATCCCCTGCCACTGTATGCAGTAACCACCCGCACTTTCATTAATCGTTTTACAGGCGAATGTTTCGAATTGTTGTTCTGATTGTCCGGATGCCCAAGTCGGTATACCCATACTGCCAAAACCGGGTTCATCAAAGCTACTGGCAACGATTGTTTCCTGAACCGTTTCATCAAAACCGTTAAGCGTCAGTTTCTGCTCTGAAAGGGTGTAAAGGGATTGGTTTAATGAGCTGCCTTCTTTCTGGTCAACCCAGTCCAGTTGAGTGTCATCCTGTGGATCAGTTTCAGGCTCTTCAGATACCTGATCAGGGGTTAACAAAGTGTGGGTGGCGGTAATTCCAACAGCGACCTTTAGCTCAAAGTTGAGTTTGGTGCGAACGAATTCCCGCTTGGGCTCCGAGCTCAAGACCTGAATCAGTTGTCTCAGCACATGTGCCGATGGTTGTTTCCTGGATGGGCTGTTTCCACCACGTTGCTCTGGAGGGAGCTGGTCAAACAACTCCCTAAGGGTTTGAACCAGAGGTTGGGTATTAAGAATACGATAGCGCTGATTGAGCGTCTGTGTCTCAAGCGACCCATGTTTAGGTGGGGCGTCCGCTGTAAGTCGTGCGACAAAATGATAGGGCGTTAGTGCACTGTCTGCGGGTGAGTCAAGCTCAGTCTGCTCAGCCCACATATCGAGCGACCGCTGGAGGAGTTCGATTTCTCGTTGCCGCATCCGATAGGGTGCGCAGATAGAAAATAACAGCACCTGTTTATACAAGTTCTCAATGGTACTTACAGAGGCTTCATCCTTGCCATCCTTTATCGGCAGGGTGTGGATGTTGTTTTGCTCCGCATAGGCATACAGCAGGTGTATCTCTTTCCAGACCGTGGGAGGAATGGGGTCATATACAATAGCAGACTGATAAAGCACCATTGACAGGTAGCGGATCACACGATGGATCGCGATAATTAGCAGTTTCCGGTCAAATTTTCCTGAACTGCCGGAAACCATCTCTTCAATAAATATTTTGTAGGCAAGAGCGAGCTCGGTGTACAGCTCCCTGTTTAGAACCGCAATTTTTCGGTTTTTGGCTGTCAGGGGGAAAGGTACGTCGTAATAGTATTTGTGCAGGTTTTCCGAGATGTAACTAATAGGTCGTCTGAACAGTTCTGCTACTTTAATTCTGTTTATGTTGGATAGATCAAGGCGATTAAATTCAACAATGGTTTTGAATACTTGCCGGGAAGTTTCGCCTACATTGGCCATTGGCAAGGCGCTAACCCAGTTGGAAACCTCCTTTGGATTGGACAGCATAGAACCCGCAGGCGCAGTGGTGCGCTCAGGTAATTTGAAACCGAGAGTGTTCTGTATCTCCATGAAATCGTTACAATCCTGACTAAAAAATATCAGCAGCTACAGGCTGCGAGTAAATTATACATTATAGTTATCGGCAGAATACGATCCTACTATAGTAATATTTTGATTGTAAGGGAGTTTCTGCTCTTCCCATACATTCATTTTGGGCTAAAAGGCCGGTTGTTTTGCCGCAAATCCCGCATGTTCTCTCACCCATTTTGGCACCAGATAGCCCGGTAGGTTATTACGTAAATCCACTTGCAGATTTTGGGCGATACTTTCATTAACCGCAAAATGGGCTGCACCCTGGACTCTATCTAACATGTGCAGATAGTAAGGCAGGATGCCGGCTTCAAACAGGGCGTAACTCAGGTTGGTCAGGGTTGTCAGGTTGTCATTCACACCCTTGAGCAGAACAGATTGATTCAGCAGGGTAACGCCGGCCTCCCTTAATTGCTTGAGTGATTCGGTCAGTGCGGGCGTGATCTCTCTGGCGTGGTTGATATGTAACACCAGGACGGGTTTAAGGCGACCGGTGGTCAGTAACTGGCAGAGTTCGCTGGTCAGCCGTGACGGGATGACGACGGGTAGTCGGGTATGAATACGCAGCCGCTTCAGGTGGGGAATCGTATCCAGTTTGTGGATCAGTTCCATCAGGCGTCCGTCGGAGAGGCTGAATGGATCGCCACCGCTTAGAATAATTTCGTCAATAGCTCTGGCTTGGGAGATATAGTCGATGGCTTGTTGCCACTTGTCTCGATAGGCGGTTGACTCTTGATAGGGAAAGTGGCGACGAAAGCAGTAACGGCAGTGAACGGCGCAACTTCCACTGGCTATTAGTAACAGGCGTCCATGATATTTGTGCAGAACACCTGGAACCAAGGCTGTCTCCAGGTCACCCACCGGGTCTGTAACAAAACCTTCCGCCACCTGTTGTTCTGCACCGAGTGGCAGTACCTGGAGGAGAAGGGGGTCGCAGGGGTCGCCCTTGACTATTAACTCAGCAAATTCCCGGGGGACTTTCAGGCCAAATTGGCTGGCAGCACTGCGTGCCGCAGGGAGTAGTCGCCTGTCTAACGCCAGGTAATTAAAAAATTCATCCACGTCGGTAAAAGCGGTGGCGAGCGCGTGTTGCCACAGGGGAGTCTGACATACAGGCTCTATTCGATGTATCATGCGCGTTTCCAGTCGGTTGTTTGGTGAGGACAAGATGGCAACGTATAGTACC
>JAPHUE010000293.1 GCA_026196795.1 Sedimenticola sp. | reverse complement strand
GTATGATACCAACGTTAGGTCTATAACCTTCTGAATCAATCAAAAGAAAACCTATTTAGAATCTATAAACTGACTTGATTGTTCCACAAGTAACCATTCTCGGGCAACCACTTGTAATCTGGCCTTACTATTTACATCCATGGTATCCACCCAATGTTCACTCATCCGTTACACCGCACCACCCTTTCTGAGGTAAAATGGGCGATCGGCATAATCTGGAGTAGCTTCATTGTCTTTAGCCATATTTGATCTCGACAACACCCTGCTAAATGGGGATTCTGACCACCTCTGGGGCGTTTTTCTGGCCGAAAAAGGAGTGGTGGATGGCGCCTGGTATGAGGCGGAGAATGACCGTTTCTATCAGGAGTACAAGGAGGGTCGACTGGATATCTTTGAATTTCTCCAGTTTTCACTCAAACCCTTGAGCCAACATCCGCTTGAGCAGCTCCAGCTCTGGCACAACGAGTTCATGCAACAGAAAATCGAGCCGATTCTGTTGCCGGCCGCTCATGCGCTGGTCGATCGTCACCGGGAGGCAGGCGATACCTTGATGATCATTACGGCCACCAATGCCTTTGTCACCGCCCCCATCGCTGCCGCATTTGGTATTGAACATCTGATTGCCACCGACCCAGAGATGGTGAATGGGCACTACACCGGAAATGTCTCGGGTACGCCCAGCTTCAGGGAAGGTAAAGTGTCGCGCCTGAACAACTGGCTGGAAGCCCATCAGCAAAATCTATCAGGAAGCAGCTTTTACAGCGACTCCCATAATGACCTGCCCCTGCTTGAGCAGGTAGACAACCCGGTAGCCGTCGATCCCGATGAGTCACTCACCCAGACCGCTCGTGAACGAGGCTGGCCGATCATTACCCTGCGGGAATGAAAGGTTTGGTGTATCCTGAAGGTAACAGCCGAGAGATAGGACAGACGCAATGCAACAGAAACCTTTTCTGCTGATCATAGTTGCCCTGATAGGCGTGGTGATCTATGCCTATTATGCCCCAAACGAAAAACCTGAACGGGCGGCTACGCTCACACCAAAACAGTACATCGAACTGGTTGAGCAGAAGAAACAGGAGAGAAACCTGGAACGAAAACAGGAACAGGCCGAAGAGGCGCGGCAGAAAGCCTTACAAAAGGCAGCTACAGAGTAATCAGAAGGGAAACTGAATCGAACACCCACCTGCTGAACAGTCGCTCATCACATCCGGCGACAGACGGAGCGCTCATCCGGGTTTTCAACGGCATCCACAATTGAGTTAATAAACTGACCCAGTTCATCTGTGCTGATTACATCCAGTATACGATTTAGCAATTCGGGATCGACCAGCGCCTGGACTGTCGTACCACTACTCAGATTAACACTCACCCCGGCCGCATGCTTATGTTCAGAATCATCCGCCTGCTCGATAAATAGCGCCTCGTTCATATCCAGCATTTCATCGTAATAGGCCTCTATGTCATCCATTAAGGCATCATCTGTCTCTTCCGGTATACGCACCATAAAGCCCTGATCTTCATGAGCTGATTGTGACTGCAGCCCTTTATCATCCAGAAAACGGATAAACAGATTCCAGGGGCGTTCATCGAAAAAGATATATTCCAACATACTGCACGGCCTTTTTCCGGACACAACGGGGAATAACTAAGATTTCACATCCGCGCTCTGAAGGCAAGAATCACCTGATTTCTAAGGGCCTTGATGAGGTTGAGCTGTTTGGCCGTCAATGTCACACCATTTGGCTGTGTGTGATCCGCATAGATTAAACCTAATGGCGTTTGCTTAACCACCAGAGGAAAAATCAAGAAAGAACCCGCATTGGCGATCTTTTTGTACCACTCAGGCAAATCCGCCTCTATTTTTTTATCGTGTGCATTGGATATAGCCAAGTCCACGCCATTCTTCAGTGATGCGTGGAATACGTCGGCGCTATACTGTCGCGGAAAATGAAATCGGTTAATGAAGTTCTCAATATCATTCCCAAATCCCAGCTTGGCCTTGATCTGATTGGTTGCACGATCCTGCAGACATAGCACCACCCGATCAAAAGCCAGCGCGCGATAGATCGTTTCCAGCACCACATTAAAAATCTGCACTACATTGGCATCATCATCCAGTAGCAAGCTGGTCACTTCCTGAAGACCTTCAGTCAGCACAATCTCCGCATTGATGGCCGGGTCATCAGGTGACGCTTCTGTGATCACTGAATCTGAAGGCGGAAGATTGGCCGCCGGCTCCAAAGCCAGTGTTGTGGTTATATCATGTTTGCGCCGGGCACCTTTCGTGACTTGTGATGTATCTGCTTTCGCTGGACGTGACAGACGCCGCATAAAGGCATCACTACTGGCATTCGTACCAAGACTGCCACTTAACTCGACAAACTCACGCTGCGCCTCCTCAAGCATCGTTTCAAAACGTTTCTCGCTAATGGCCAACCCACGCCGATAACGTTTTAGCAGGTCCCTTATTCTGGGCTGGCTCTGGTTTTCGGCATCACCAATAATCTGGGTTGCCTCATTAGAAAAATTAGCGATCAGTCTTAACTTCACTTCACTTTTTTTCAACTCGCCTGGGGCCGCCGGATTGACCTTGACCATTCCCTGAATAATCTCATTAGGGAAATTCCACTGCTTGGCTATTGCGACCCCCACTTCCTGATAGGACATGCCGAGCACGCGTTGCTCAGCCTTCTCCTGAGAAACTGACTCCATCTTCACCAGACGTTGAATCTCTTCACTCTCATCATTCAGATAGTAGGTAACCAGAATTTTCCCCAACGTATGCAGCATGCCACAGAGAAAGCCCTCTTCTACATGCTCCATTTCAGCATCTTCTGCGGCTTGCCTTGCCAACGTCGCGCTAAAAATGGCCGCCGCAATTTCATTTTTCAACTTCACAACCTGGGTCTTGTTGTGCAGGTGTTCAAAGAAAATAAGGGACGCAGCAATAGAGCGAATCGTCTGGATGCCTAACACCACAATCGCGCGGGATATGGTGCCAATACGACCAGCGAAATGACTGTAATAAGCCGAATTAACCACTTTAAGAATTTTACTGGCGAGGGCAAAATCCCGAATAATGATACTCGCCAGTTGATCCATACCTTTGTCATCAGATGCCGTCAGCCGATTGAGGGTGCGTATGGATTCGGAAAGCACAGGGAAATCACTCTTGTGCTGCATCCTGCGCAACAGAAAATTAACTGTGCCCTTATTAGCCTGACCGGTTACTTCATCAAGCCCCTTTCGATAGCCTGATAGGGCCGCCAACATTTCACCGGCATCGGCAAATCGCTGACCCGGCTCCTTTTCCAAGGCTTTTTGGACAATGGCATCAAGTTGTTGACCGATGTCATGATTGAAGTTCGATGGATGTTCAACAGCACTGTCCCGTATGCGTAACAAAAGGGTCTGCTGGTCGGGAGCATCGAAGGCTACTTGGCCCGTCAACAGCTCAAACAGGATAGCGCCGAGGGCAAACACATCGGACTGCGGACTCACCGTACCCTCAGCGATATATTCCGGAGCCATGTAGCGGGGTGTCCCGGTCAGCTCTATATCCCGGTTCATTGTCTCGGTTACCAGGCGGGCAATACCAAAATCCATAATCTTGGGCGTGCCTTCATCATTCAGAATGATATTGGCAGGCTTAAGATCACGATGCACAATGCCCTTCTTATGTACCTGATCAATACCTGAGAGAATTCCTACGCTAATATCCAGTGCCTCATGCAGTGTCAGCTCTGACCGTTTCATGCGATCCGAAAGCAGTTCTCCCTGGATATATTCAAACACCAGGTACGGGCGCTTTTTTTCATTGCCGACATCAAAAATGGAGACGATATTGGGATGTTGAATCTGGCTTATTGTCCGTGCTTCACTAAGCAAATTATCCACTGTCTGAGCAACCCCAGACATTTCCTGATCAAGCAGCTTTATCGCCACGGACCGCTGCAACTTGGAATCAATACAGCGATAGACCGTACCCTGACTGCCGGCACCCAGCTTCTCTTTGACTTCAAACCGACCTATCTGCGGCATGCTATTCCTTATGAGACTTCAATCACATAATAAACGTAGCGGCCATATTGGAAAAAACTTTTCCAATTGACCCAGCTCCAGATGACAATCAACTATTTAAGGTATAGTGATTACGTCTGGAGTTAACGGTAAAAGAGTCATATCACTGAAATCAATGGACACTATAATGATGGACGATGATGCACAACAAACTGAATTAGGGATGTCCAACTTAGCAGGCAAAGAGCCATTCAACTTACTGCAAGGCTTGATAGCACTGCAGCACAAGCATCACTACATTCCCAGTGATGAACTAGAGCGGCTGGCCGCAGCATCTGGCATAAGTGAGACCCATATCACCAGTGTGATTGATTTTTATGGCTTCCTGCACACCATGCCACACGGCGAATATGAGATCCTTTTCAGTGACAATATCACCGACCAGATGCAGGGCAGCCATCTGCTTGCTGATTTACTCTCTAAAGGACTAGGCGTTGCAATCGGAACCACCCGGGAAGATCTGCGCGTCAGTCTGGACTATACGTCCTGTATTGGCATGGGTGATCAGAGCCCGGCAGCCCTGATAAATGGACAGACGATAACCCGATTGACCCCTTCACGAATTGATCAGATTATCCAGCTGATAGAGTCCTCAACCCCGCTTCAGCAGTGGCCTGAAGAGCTGTTTGTTGTGGACGGCAAAGCGCAAAGAAAAGCTATTGTACTCGACACTGAATACACGTCAGCCGCCGCCATCCAGGCCTGTCTTGATAAAGGTGCAGAGGCCGTCTTTAACCAACTGGAACAGGCCGGACTGAGAGGGGGTGGCGGTGCGGGATTCAGCACAGCATCAAAGTGGCGACTCTGCGCATCAGCCGCAGCTGAAAAACGGTTTGTGGTGTGTAATGCGGATGAAGGAGAGCCTGGTACATTCAAAGACCGGTTTCTGCTTCAATCCCATGCAGATCGTCTGATTGAAGGGATGACCCTGTGCGCCGCCGCTATCGGCGCCAACAGCGGGTTCATCTATCTTCGGGGAGAGTACCGTTACCTCCTGGAGTCATTACAGAGCGCACTCGATCAACGCCGAAACAAGTGCCTACTGGGGGATGCCATTCTCGGGCACAACGATTTCAATTTTGATATCACTATTCATCTCGGGGCCGGCGCCTATATCTGCGGTGAAGAGTCTGCACTCATCGAGTCACTTGAGGGAAAAAGAGGTATTCCCCGTTCACGCCCACCGTTCCCGGTTACACAGGGTTATAACGGCTTGCCTACTGTCGTCAATAATGTAGAGACCTTCTGTAATGCGGCGATGATCATTCAGCAAGGTCCCGAGTGGTACAGGCAAGTGGGAACACCCGCTTCACCCGGCACAAAGCTGCTGAGTATATCCGGCGATTGTGACCACCCGGGCATTTATGAGTTTCCGTTTGGAACAACTATCACGGAGATCTTGAGTTGTTGTGGTGCTCACCAAACCATGGCGGTACAGGTCGGCGGGGCCGCCGGTCGACTGGTTTCCAAATCTGAATTTAATCGCACCATCGCCTTCGAAGACATTCCAACTGGCGGCTCTTTCATCATTTTTAATCAGAGCCGCGAATTACTACGGGCTATTGAGAATTTCACCCAGTTCTTTCAACATGAAAGCTGCGGCTTCTGTACGCCTTGCAGGGTGGGCACCTCACTGCTGGTTAAACAACTTAATAAAGTCATGGTCGGCCATGCCACAACCAAAGACCTGGAAGAGATGAGCATTCTCAGCAGTCTGATGAAGAAGACCAGCCACTGCGGTCTGGGGCAAACGGCTGCTAATCCAATCCTTGATGGACTGGGAAAATTTCCTAAACTGTTTCAATCACGACTTCGTGCCACCAGTTTTGAGCCCGCCTTTGACCTGGATGCCTCGCTGGAAGAGGCGCGTCAACTGACCGGCCGTGATGATCCGAATGCCCATCTGGAAGGGGGCGGCGTATGAGCAATCACTTCACACTCGATGGTGTCACTGTTCCCTTCACCACAGGGCAGACCATCATGGATGCCGCCTTGAAGGCCGGTATTTATATACCCCATCTCTGTCACAACCCGGAGTTCAAACCCCACGGCAGCTGCCGTCTCTGCACAGTGAACGTCAATGGTCGAAATGTAGCAGCCTGCACCACGCCCGCCGCCGAAGGACTGGAGATCGAGAATGAGACCCATGAAATCACTACCCAGCGCCGCTTACTGTTAAAACTGCTGTTTGTTGAAGGTAACCATGTCTGCCCTGCCTGTGAGAAGAGTGGCGCCTGCCAGTTGCAGGCCGTGGCCTATCACTGCGGCATGCTGGCACCAGAGTTTGTTCACTTTTATCCCAAGCGCGCGGTCGACGCATCCCATCCAGAGACAATCATCGATTTTAACCGCTGTATCCTCTGTGAGCTCTGCGTAAGAGCCAGTCATGATATAGACAAGAAATCCGTTTTCACAATTAGTGGTCGCGGCATTCATTCACATCTGACCATTAACTCACCCAGTGGAAAACTGGGTGATTCTGACTTCACCGCCAGTGACAAGGCGGCCCGGGTCTGTCCGGTCGGTGCCATCCTGCCGAAACATAAGGGCTACAACAAACCTATCGGCAAACGTCTCTATGATCAGGCCCCAATCAGTCAGGTAGGGGATGTCGCGCAACACCAGGAGGCCACGGATGAGTAGTAACCCAATCAAGGTCGCTACTGCCTCGCTGGCCGGCTGCTTCGGTTGCCATATGTCGCTTCTGGATATTGATGAACGACTGATTGATCTGGTGGGACACATTGAATTTGACCGAACCCCGCTCACAGACATAAAAAAGATTGGCCCCTGTGATGTCGGCCTGATAGAGGGCGGTGTCTGTAATGCAGAGAATGTCGAGGTATTG
>JAPHUE010000106.1 GCA_026196795.1 Sedimenticola sp. | reverse complement strand
CAAACAGTTATGGTGGCTCGTATCGGTCCCCTCGCAACGAAAAACTGTTAACCCGGTCAGGCCTGGAAGGGAGCAGCCGAAGCAGTGGACTCGTGTGCCGGGGTGTGGCTGGTGCGGGCCGCCTCCAGTTAGGGCTCAGTATAGTCTTACTTGATGACGCGGGAAACAGAGCCCGAAAGCAGTATGCAGATGCGACGCTGATCCCTGTCGGTGGTATGAAAGTCGCGACAGGTGCTGCATCTCAACATTAGTGTACTCCACTTGTTTCTGTGAGCTCCTGATTGAATAGGGTAATGAGGCCGTCTTAAAGTGAGAGATAGGCATCGTGTCGCCAAAATGTGCTTCTGGGTGTGAATACCCCCAGTCATTGAGGTACACTTCCTGCTCTGATTAATTCAATCGAGCAGAGATCGTAAGGAATCAATGTCATATCAGGTTTTAGCCCGGAAGTGGCGTCCGCGGATATTCAGTGAGCTGGTCGGTCAGGCCCATGTGGTCCGTGCCCTGAGCAACGCGCTGGATAATGACAGGCTGCACCACGCCTATCTGTTTACCGGAACCCGGGGCGTCGGCAAGACCACGCTGGCCCGCATCTTTGCCAAATCGCTCAACTGTGAACACGGTGTTGGGTCTACCCCTTGTGGTCAGTGCAGCATCTGCCGTGAGATAGACGAGGGGCGTTTTGTTGATCTGCTGGAAGTGGATGCCGCTTCACGCACCAAGGTCGACCAGACCCGTGAGTTGCTGGAAAACGTGCCTTATGCACCGGTCAGGGGTCGCTACAAGGTCTATCTGATTGACGAAGTCCACATGTTCTCTGACAGCAGTTTCAATGCACTGCTGAAGACGCTGGAAGAGCCACCCCCCCACGTTAAATTCCTGTTGGCGACAACAGATCCTCAGAAAGTCCCTGTTACCGTCCTGTCTCGCTGTCTTCAATTTAACCTGAAGCGGTTGCCGCTGGACCAGATTCAGGATTATCTGGAAGAGCTGCTGAAGCGGGAGAGTATTTCACATGAGGTCAGGGCGCTGACCCTGTTGGCCAAAGGGGCCGACGGCAGTATGCGCGATGCCCTCAGTCTGATGGACCAGGCCATTGCCTTTGGTGGCGGCAAGGTCATCGAGGCCGATGTGCAGGCGATGTTGGGTACCATTGCCCATGACCGGGTGCATGAGTTACTGGACGCACTGGCCGATATGGATGCGTCACGCGTTGTTGCACTGATTGGTGAATTGGCCGAGATGGCACCGGATTTTTCCGGTGTGTTGCAGGATCTACTCTCACTGTTGCATCGAATAGCACTGGTACAGGCCGTACCGGATGCGGTGGATAACAGCATAGGCGATGAGGAGCAGGTGATAGCATTGGCCGACAAAGTGTTGCCAGAAGATGTGCAGCTGTTCTATCAAATAGGCCTGATAGGTCAACGGGATATCTCATTAGCCCCTGATCCACGAGCCGGTTTTGAGATGGTGCTACTGCGTATGCTGGCCTTCAGGCCAGAGCAATTGGGTGAATCAACCACCTCTCAAGGTAAAACCGCGACGCCAGCACCGGTAAAAAAAAAGCCTGATGAGCCGGCCCGGGTAGCTCCCGTAAAGCCGGTCGCCAGCGAACCCGCTGCGCCCCGACCCATTGTAGCGCAAGCGCCTGAAATCAAACGACCCGTCGAGGTACCGGTTAAAGCCGGTGAACCCATTGAGTTTCGTCACTGGCATCAGGTAGTGGCGGCCCTGGAATTGGGTGGCATCGCCAAACAGTTGGCGAATAACTGCGTCTATGACTACTGGGATGGCGTGACGCTCAGTCTGAAACTGGATCAGGCACATCAGCATATGTTGGTGGGCAGTACGGAACAACGGCTGCATAAGGCACTCGAAGCCTATATAGGTCGTGAGCTGAAATTCAAAATTGAGCCGGAGAGCGTGCAGTCCGCCACACCGGCCAAGTTGCAGGCTCAGGCGGCTGCAGACCGGCAGCAAGAAGCCGAAGTGACAATGCAGGAAGATCCGATGGTACTGGCACTGCAAGCCGAGTTGGGCGCCCGAATCATACCGGGCTCGGTTAGACCCATCGATTAACAGAAAACGACACCGTTTAACGCAAGAGGATTACCGAAATGAAAGGCGGTTTAGGCAATATCATGAAACAGGCTCAGAAGATGCAAGAGGATCTTCAGAAGGCCCAGGAAGCGTTGGCCAAAGAGGAAGTCACCGGTGAGTCCGGTGGTGGATTGGTCAAGGTGACACTGAACGGTAAACACGAAGTACGCCGGGTCGAGATTGATGACTCGCTGGTTGGCGACGACAAAGAGATGTTGGAAGACCTGGTTGCGGCGGCGATGAACGACGCCGTGCATAAAGTGGCCGAGAAGACGCAGGACAGCATGTCCGGCGTGACGTCCGGTATGGGGCTGCCCCCCGGTTTCAAGCTGCCGTTTTAAACTATGTCAGATCGTCCCCTACTTGATCAGCTAATGGATGCCCTGCGTTGTCTGCCCGGGGTTGGACAGAAGTCGGCCCAGCGCATGGCTCTTCATCTGCTGGAACGTGACCGGGAAGGGGGACGTATGCTCTCTCATATCCTAAGTGAATCAATGGCACGCATTGGTCACTGCAGTCGTTGCAGAACCCTGAGCGAAGCTGACATCTGCAACACCTGTTCCAATCCTAAGCGTGATGATAGCCAGCTCTGTGTTGTTGAAACTCCCGCCGAAGTCGTGGCTATTGAGCAGGCAACTGATTACCGGGGCCGCTATTTTGTCTTGGGTGGACACCTCTCTCCTTTGGATGGTATTGGTCCTCGGGAGATAGGTCTGGATCTGTTTGACGGGCGACTCAGTGAAGGCAATATCAGTGAACTGATTCTGGCAACCAATCCCACGGTTGAAGGTGAGGCGACCGCCCATTATATCGGCGAAATGGCCCATGCCAGGGGGATCAGGGTGACCCGCATTGCCCATGGTGTGCCGCTGGGAGGCGAACTGGAATATGTGGATGGTGGTACGCTTTCACACGCTTTTTCCGGTCGCCGGGATTTTTGAGCTATTCTTTATTATTCAGTATGACGTTAGGTGAAGTGAATGGATGAGTGTCTGTTTTGCAAGATGGTAGCCGGTGACATCCCTGCCGATGTGGTCTATCAAGATGATGATGTACTCGCTTTTCGGGATATTAACCCCCAGGCACCAGTCCATATCCTGATCATTCCCAAGCATCATATCAGTACCCTGAATGACCTGACCCCGGATGACGCGGCCCTGATCGGCAAGCTGTCACTGGCCGCTGCCAAGATCGCCAAACAGGAAGGCATTGCCGAGGCAGGTTACCGCACACTGATCAATACCAATCGGGAAGGAGGGCAAGTGGTATTCCATATCCATATGCATCTAATGGGCGGACGCAGGATGCTCTGGCCGCCGGGCTGATCCGGTGAACACTGTTTATCATGGGTTCAATTAACGCCTTAAGCAGTGCCTTCTATGACCCGTCCATCTCCCGGGCGTTGGTGCCTGTGTCGCCAACCACCCCGGGTGATGATTCTGCACGTCGTCCCGTTTCACCTCCACCGCTTCAGGCGGTCATTCCAACCGGTGATATCCGCAGTAGTCTGGAATCACGTGCCAGCCTGATTGCCCAGCAATCACTCATTGATGATGGTGTCAGCAGTCGTAACAAACAGGCCATTCGCGCCTATCGCACACTCGAAGACGCTGAAGAGCGTGAGCAGGTAAGTCGGTTGTTAGGTATTGATGAATACGCCTGATCAGGCATCACTCTTATCTTTTGTTTTTTCAGCTTGCCCGACACGCCTCCGCCCTTTTTTTGGCTTTTTCTTCCGCCAGAGACCAAATGCCAGCAGATACCCAACCGCTATGACAATCAAGTGCTCGAGGTTGGGATAGGCCTGTTTTTCCAGGGTGTTGATCTGTGGAATCAGAGGCAGATAACGTACTTTGACCAGGCCGAGTGCATGATTTGTGGCTACGGAAAACGAGGTGCCCAGTACGTAAGAGAACCCCTCAATTGATTGCTGATTGGGTAACGTGAAGCGATAACTGATGACATGGGTATAACGATTGGGAAGCGCCTCATTTCGCTCCCCAAGTTGTCGACGTACACTGAGCACCCTCGCGTCAGTCGTCTCACCAAACAGACCCACCATCGGCGTTACAACCCCCCAGGCCATCAAAACCAACCCGAGCAGTGTGAGGAGTATACGAGGTATATGTTGTCTCATTTTAATGCGTCATACCAGATTCATCTCTGTATATATATAAACCTATTAATCAGAAAAACTATCAGGAAAACATCACTCAATTGACGCTTGTCATCTTCATCATATTCCCTTAGTAATAGCATTGAAAATAGAGAGTGATTCTGATCAGGAACCGCTCACCAGCGTTAATTCTCAGGGATGGCTCATAAGCGCTAATAGCAACCTCTTTTCCGGGAGTATCAGGATGTTTTATTGGTTGAAGTCTCGTCTATCAGAAGCTCTTATTCTGTCATTAATAGTGTTCTGTTCTGCCCCGGTTGTTGCTGATGATCTGGGCGAATTCATCCTCACTT
>JAPHUE010000193.1 GCA_026196795.1 Sedimenticola sp. | reverse complement strand
ACGGATGAGATGCTGGCATAAAAAAGCAGCTGTATCGGCTCCATGTAACGTAGTGACAACTTGAAAGCAGTCGCTACTGTCGACCAAAGCAGTACGGCACTGATGCCATAGAGATAAGCTTTTGATTGCTGGATCATGCAGTGAACCGAAACAGTGTTTGTCGTATTGGACGAAAACAGTAGAGGAGAAAATTAGTCACGCTGATTGCTTACAAGATGGTCCAGACAGCTCAGGATCAGATGTAAATCAGCGGGCTCAGATAATCGATGGTCACCCTGTTTTATAAGCGTAAGCGTTGCATCATTACTCTCAAGCTGTTCGCAGGTTCTGCGACTGAAGTCCCAGGGTACATCCGGGTCCTGCATACCATGAAACATCCTTACCGGACAGTGAATGGGTATCGGGCTATCAAGCAGTAGATGGTTTTTGCCCTCTTCAAGCAGATCCCGAGTGATGGGGTAGGGTTGTTGATCATCATAATCACAGGGAATAAACAGGCTGCCGCGTTCTTGGAGCTGTAACAGCTGCTCTTCTGAAAACATCGGTATCAATAGTCGCTGGGTAAAGTCTGTGGCGCAGGCCAGCGTTATAAGGGCTCGAGTGCGCTCGGGACGGGCAATAGCGGCGAGAAGTGAAAGCCAGCCGCCCATGCTGGAACCGATCAAGACCAAGGGGCCTTTGGTCAGCTGATCAATTACGGCAAGCGCATCTTCCAGCCATTCGCCAATGGTACCTGACTCAAAAGAGCCCGATGATTGCCCATGGCCGGAATAGTCAAAGCGGACAAATGAACGCTTATTTGTCTGACACCACTGCTCCAGCGTAACGGCCTTGATTCCAGTCATGTCTGACTTGAAACCGCCAAAGAACAGAACACCCGGATCAGCCCCCTCTGTTTTGTGATAAGCAATTTGTTTGCCGCTTGGTAACTCAAGAAAACGGGCTGTCTTATTATCCACGTGGTGTTATCTCGCAGTGATTAAGAGATGAATCATACCGGTCGGTCAGCCTATTTCAACCGGGAAAAGACCCCGTCTATTGTTGGTTGGTACGTACCCGCCGAATAGCATCTTCCCATCCTTCAAGAAGCGCATTGCGAATGGTGTCATCTAAATCGGGTGAGTAGGCAGCATCCTGTTCCCAGTTGGCTTCCAGATCATCCAAAGAGTTATAGATGCCACACTGCAGACCTGCCAGGTAGGCCGCCCCAAGTGCTGTCGTCTCAATCTGCATTGGTCGCTGTACTGTCAGCTGCAGAATGTCAGCGAGAAACTGACAGAGCCAGTTATTCCTAACCATGCCGCCATCAACCCGTACATGAGTCGGCCTCATGCCATCATCTGATATGGCGCGAAACAGATCATGGGTCTGATAGCATACCGACTCCAGCGTTGCCCGTACGATCTCTTTTATGCCGGTTCCACGGGTCAAGCCAGAAAGTGCGCCACGTGCATCAGGATCCCAATGGGGTGCACCCAGACCCGTAAAGGCAGGAACCAGATAGACACCCTGATTGTGTTCGACTGTTCGGGCAATGGCCTCAGTCTCTTCGGCACTTTTTATCAGGCCTAAACCATCCCTCAACCACTGTATAGCCGCACCCGCGACAAAGATGGAACCCTCCATCGCATAAGAGGTTTTCCCATTCAATCGATAACCAATAGTCGTCAACAGTTTATTACGGGATGCAATGGGTGAATCACCTGTGTTGACCAACACAAAACAGCCGGTACCGTAGGTGCTCTTTGTCATGCCTGGATGAAAGCAGGCCTGCCCAAAGGCGGCCGCTTGTTGATCACCGGCCATACCACCTATAACGAATGATTCACCGGTCAACGCTTTATCTGTCTCTCCAAATAGCGCAGCACACTCTTTAACTTCAGGCAGAACAGAGGCGGGCACATTAAGCAGGGAGAGTAATGCATTGTCCCATTGGTTAGTTTTGATATTAAACAGGAGTGTTCTGGCCGCATTGGTGGCATCAGTGGCGTGTGCTTTTCCATTGGTCAGTCGCCAGAGCAGGAAGCTGTCGATCGTGCCAAAGGCGAGGTCACCTTTAGTTGCCCTGTCACGGGCATGCGGGACGTTATCTAAAATCCAGGCTAACTTGGTGCCGGAAAAGTAGGGATCCAACAGCAGTCCTGTTTTATCCATCACGATCTGTTCATGGCCTGCCTGCTTGAGTTCATTGCAGCGTGCGGCTGTACGCCTATCCTGCCAGACAATCGCATTATAGATAGGCTTGCCGCTGTGTCGCTCCCAAACCACCGTGGTTTCACGTTGATTGGTGATACCAATGGATGCAATCTTACGGCCCATTTTTTTAGCGGCTGCAATGGCTTCACGGGTTACCGCAAGCACAGTAGTCCAGATCTCTTCCGGGTCATGTTCCACCCAACCAGACTTTGGAAAATGCTGTTTGAACTCCTGCTGAGTAGTAAACAGCGATTGACCATTCTTCTCAAATAGAATGGCACGAGAACTGGTGGTGCCCTGGTCAATGCTGAGTATCAGTGGGGTATACGCCATTTTGCGCTCCGGTAATTTTTTAGTGTTCACTCGTTATTCTGTCTATACGGTATCGCTAAAATCAAAATTAGATATTCGTAAAATCAATAAAACGAAAATCTAATATACTTAATTAGTATCACTCAAGACAAACATTCTCCTCTCTACAAGAAGAAATTCCCAATCACGAAGGTGTTACAGCAGGATACCTTTTTTTGATTTATAAAAGCTACCTAACACCTTTTATATCGGGACAATATGTTCATATCTATTTGTATATTATAGATAATTAGTAACATTTAATAACGTACATAGAAGATTTAAATATAAAACAGCAACGCGCTGAACAACCATTTTTAACACGTCCTTCATGGTATTCGTTGGGCAGTATAAATGGATAACTGCAATGTTCGTAATGACTTTATAAAATACGCGAATGAAAATAAAAAGAACTAGTAACGAACATTTTTTGTGTTAGTATCGGCCACTCAACGAGACAAGAAACGTCGGAGGAGAGTTTAATGAGAACTAAAATTGCTGTAGCGCTCGCGACCAGTGCACTCTGTTTCTCATCGGGTCTGTTTGCTGGTAAAGCAGATGCCGAGAAATGGATCAACAGCGAATTCCAACCGTCCACACTCAACAAGGCAAAACAGATTGAGGAGATGGAGTGGTTCATAAAGGCCGCGGCACCTTTGAAAGGCATGGAGATCAATGTCCTTTCAGAAACCATTCCAACCCACGAATATGAGTCCAAGGTACTCACCAAAGCATTCGAAGAGATTACAGGTATAAAGGTCAACCACCAGTTGTTGGGTGAAGGTGAAGTGGTGCAGGCGGTACAAACGCAGATGCAGACCAAGCGCAATCTGTATGACGCCTATATCAACGACTCCGATTTGATCGGCACGCATTCACGACTTCAGCTTGCGGTTAATCTGACCGACTGGATGGCTGGTGACGGCAAGGATGTAACCAATCCCATGCTGGATCTGGACGACTTCATGGGGCTCTCATTCACAACAGGCCCCGATGGGAAGCTTTATCAACTCCCGGATCAACAGTTCGCCAATCTTTACTGGTTCCGCTATGACTGGTTCCAGCGCCCCGAACTTAAAAAGCAGTTCAAGGATCGTTATGGTTACGATCTGGGTGTACCCGTCAACTGGTCTGCTTATGAAGATATTGCAGAGTTCTTCTCTATTCATGTCAAAGAGATCGATGGCAAGAAAATTTATGGTCATATGGACTATGGCAAACGTGCACCTGATCTGGGGTGGCGTATGACTGATGCCTGGCTTTCGATGGCCGGCGCAGGTAGTAAGGGGCTTCCAAACGGTCGTCCTGTCGATGAATGGGGCATTCGAATGGAGGAGGGTTCCTGTAACCCAGTAGGTGCTTCGGTGTCTCGTGGTGGTGCAACGAATGGCCCAGCCGCTGTTTATGCGATTCGGAAGTGGGATGAGTGGTTACGTAAATATGCCCCTCCCGGTGCGGCCAACTATGACTTTTACCAGTCATTGCCCGCGCTATCACAAGGTAATGTGGCGCAGCAGATCTTCTGGTACACCGCCTTTACTTCATCAATGGTTGCACCGAAAAGTGAAGGCAACAACACGGTCGATGATGCCGGCATGCCACAATGGCGTATGGCGCCGTCACCACACGGCCCCTATTGGGAAGAGGGTCAGAAGCTCGGTTATCAGGATACGGGTTCATGGACGTTGTTCAAATCAACACCGGTTGATCGTCGCAAGGCAGCCTGGCTCTATGCGCAGTTTGTAGTCTCCAAAACTGTCTCACTGAAAAAGACCCATGTAGGACTGACCCCGATTCGTGACAGTGATATTCGGCATGAGTCATTCACCGAGCGTGCGCCAAAGTTGGGTGGGCTGGTTGAATTTTACCGTTCGCCTGACCGGGTTCGCTGGACACCGACCGGCGTCAATGTTCCTGACTATCCAAAGCTTGCACAGATCTGGTGGCAACAGATTGGTGATGTTAACTCAGGTGCCTTTACACCACAGCAGGCAATGGATCGACTCGCTGAAGAGATGGATATCACCATGTCCAGAATGCAGCGCGCTGATGAAAAAGCCAATGTCTATGGTGGTTGCGGACCTCGGCTAAACGAGGAACAAGACCCTTCAGTTTGGCTAAACAAGCCCGGTTCTCCAAAGGCTAAATTAGCCAATGAGAAGCCTCAAGGTGAAACCATTGATTATGATGAGTTGGTAAAACGCTGGAAAAAATCGGGCTGATTAATAACCTGATTGTGGTGGATACGCAATACGGAATGCGTATCCACCACAGATACCAGATATACAAACGGCGACTGTAAGCAGAGCAATAATAACCGTGACAAATTCTTCAAAAGCATCCAACCTGAATCAAAGACAGCGCGACATACTTGATTATGCACGTAGTCATGGCGAAGTCGAAGTAGACTCACTTTCTGAGCAGTTTAATGTCACTCCACAGACCATTCGGCGCGATCTGAACCTATTGTGTGACATGCGTTTATTGCAACGTGTTCATGGTGGGGCGATTGCGCATGACGGCGTGTCAAACCTGGGCTATGAAGCAAGAAGCCGACTGGCTACTGAAGAAAAGGGCACCATAGGCAAGTTCACCGCTGAACTGATACCCGATGACTGCTCTCTGTTTGTCAATATTGGCACTACAACAGAGCAAGTTGCAAAGCACCTGGTCAGTCATGTCGGCATGCTGGTCATTACAAACAACATCAATGTCGTCAATACACTGCTACACAGTGAAACAATTCAGGTAATGACAGCAGGCGGTATTGTCCGCCGTGAAGATGGCGGCATTGTGGGTGATGCAACCGTTGATTTCATAAGACAGTTCAAAGTGGACTACGCCGTAATCGGTGCTTCGGCACTTGAAGAGGATGGTACCATTCTGGACTACGATCCACGTGAAGTCCGCGTAACACAAGCTATTATCGCCAATGCACGATCAGTCATTCTTGTGGCGGATGCGATCAAGTTTGAACGCAATGCACCCGTTAGAATCGGGAATATTTCCCAGATTGATTACCTGGTGACTGATGCCAGACCTTCTAAGGCTTTTTGTGAACTTTGCCAGGAACATGATGTAACACTGATTATTACATCAGAACCATAAAACGAAGTACCTGCTCCAAACCTATTGCTGAATACCATAATAATTTCGGGGGACCTTGATGTCTGTAGAACTGAGGAACGTCACCAAACTTTCCGGACTGGATACTCATATCCATGAGACCAATCTAAAGTTTGAAGAAGGTGGCTTCAATATTCTTCTGGGTACTACTCTCTCAGGAAAGACGACATTGTTGCGCTTGATGGCGGGCCTGGAAAAACCGTCTCAAGGTGAGGTCTGGTTCAATGGACAGAACGTCACGGGCATGGCGGTACAGAAGCGAAATGTCTCGATGGTCTATCAGCAGTTTATAAATTATCCCAACATGACCGTGTATGAAAATATTGCCTCCCCGCTACGGGTCTTACGCATGCCGGCTAAAATAATTAAAGAGAAAGTGGGGCAGGTCGCTGATCTGATGAAACTGACACCCATGCTGGATCGGATGCCCAATGAGCTATCAGGTGGACAACAACAGCGTACAGCCTTGGCCCGGGCATTGGTCAAACAGGCAGATCTGGTATTGCTGGATGAGCCTTTAGCTAATTTGGATTACAAACTTAGAGAAGAGCTGCGGGAAGAACTGCCGAAATTATTTGCTGACACTGGCGCTACTGTCGTCTACGCCACCACAGAGCCCGTTGAGGCGATGTTGCTGGGAGGTTATACCGCAACCTTGAATGAAGGCCGTGTCACACAATACGGTCACACGGCCGATGTTTATCACACGCCGGCCAATCTGGTGAGTGCCGAGGTATTTTCAGATCCACCCATCAATACTGCCCGGGTAGAGAAAAAAGGTGATCGGTTTTTACTCTCCGACACTGTCAACTGGCAAGTGACGCCATCACTGCGCCATATACCGGATGGGCCATATACCATCGGTTTCAGACCCCATCATATCAACCTTAACCCCATAGCTGACACAACCGTGAAGGTGGAAGGCCGGGTATTGATTACGGAGATCAGTGGTTCCGAAAGTGTCGCGCATATCAAAGTCGGTGACAACAGCTGGGTCTCGCTGTCACACGGTATTCATCAGCTTGAAGTCGGTAACACAGTCGAGCTGTTTATTCAGACCGATCGATGCTTTTGTTTTGATCATCAACTGCAGCGCGTCACAAATTAATATGGCCATCACAATGCACAAGAACGGATAACCCATGGCAAATATCACACTGAATAAAATCCGTCACAGCTACACTGCCGATATTGAAAAGAGCGGTGACTGGGCACTTAAAGAGATGGATGTCGTCTGGCAGGATGGCGGTGCTTATGCACTGCTTGGCCCTTCAGGCTGCGGCAAAACAACACTGTTGAATATCATCTCTGGCTTGTTGGTGCCCACAGAAGGTCGTGTACTGTTTGACGATAGAGATGTCACTGACCTGCCTTCAGATCAGCGTCAGATAGCCCAGGTTTTTCAGTTCCCTGTGGTATACGACACCATGACCGTATTTGACAACCTTGCGTTTCCATTACGCAATCGCGGCATGGCGCCAGACATGATAACAGCGCGAGTACATGAGATTGCACAGATGCTGGATCTTGAAGAGGTACTCAATAATCGCGCATCAGGCCTGACTGCAGATGGTAAGCAGAAAATATCATTAGGACGCGGACTGGTTCGTTCCGATGTTAACGTGATTATGTTTGATGAGCCCTTAACGGTTATTGATCCGCATTTAAAATGGTTGCTGCGTTCAAAACTCAAGGAACTTCACCAACAGGTGAAAGCCACCATGATCTATGTAACTCATGACCAAACAGAAGCGCTCACATTCGCCGATAAAGTGGTGGTCATGCATGATGGTGTAGTCGTACAGATCGGCACGCCAGTTGAGCTATTTGAAAAACCCAACCACACCTTTGTGGGTCACTTTATCGGATCACCCGGTATGAATCTTCTGCCCTGTGAACTACACAATGGGGAGCCCCGGTTTGAGGGGCATACCATTGGGGTGTCTGCGCCTTTCAAAATGCCACAGCCAAATGCACAACTTCAGATCGGTATACGACCAGAGTTTGTACGCTTTGCAGAGCAGGGGCTGCCCGTCGATATTGTCAAGGTAGATGATGTAGGCCGCTATCGCATTGTAGAGACACGGATCAATAATCAAACAATCAAGATCGTATCACCCGAAGGTATTTCCATACCGGCCGACAAGGCACATATTCGGTTTGAACAGGAAAGCACCCATCTCTATGCCGATCACTGGATACTGACCTGAGGGCCTGACTATGAGTGAAAAAACAACTAATCAAAAGGCCTGGCTTCTGGTAGCACCCGTAGTCATTCTGGTGGCATTCAATGCGTTGATCCCGTTAATGACAGTGGTTAACTATTCAGTACAGGAGACATTTGGCGATAACGTATTTTTCTGGGAAGGTATGAAATGGTTTGAAGATGTCCTTCATTCTGAACGCTTTCATGCCTCGCTTCTTCGCCAACTCTCTTTCACTGGCATCATACTGGCCATTGAAGTACCACTGGGTGTGGCCATTGCCTTGACCATGCCTAAAAAAGGCCCCTGGGTCTCCGTCTGCCTGGTCTTGATGGCATTGCCGCTGCTGATCCCCTGGAACGTAGTAGGGGCGATGTGGAATATTTTTGCCCTGCCCGATATTGGTCTGCTTGGAAAGATGATCAATGGACTGGGTATTGACTACAACTTCACCCAGCAACCCATGGCCGCCTGGTTTACCACCATATTGATGGATGTCTGGCACTGGACATCTTTGGTCGTCTTGCTGGCTTATGCCGGTCTCTGCTCGATACCTGACGCCTATTACCAGGCCGCAAGAATAGACGGTGCTAGCCGCTGGGCAGTATTCCGTTTTATTCAGCTGCCCAAGATGAAGCGGGTTCTGACCATTGCTGTGTTATTACGTTTTATGGACAGTTTTATGATCTATACCGAACCGTTCGTTTTAACGGGGGGCGGGCCAGGCAACACCACTACATTCCTCTCGATTGATCTGGTGAAGATCGCACTGGGGCAATTTGACCTGGGGCCAGCCGCCGCCATGTCACTGATCTATTTCCTGATTATCCTGCTCCTCAGCTGGATCTTCTACACCTTGATGATGCGTAACGAGGAGCAGTAACCATGAAAAGTTTCAAATGGCTCGCGCCTACGCTTTACATCCTGTTTCTGATGTTGCCGATCTATTGGCTGGTCACTATGTCATTTAAAACCACCAATGAGATTCTTGGTGGCTTTTCACTCTGGCCACAAGAGTTCACCATCGCTAACTACGTTACAATTTTTACCGATCCCTCCTGGTATATCGGTTATCTGAATTCGATTACCTATGTCACCATCAACACCATCATATCGGTCTCTGTGGCGTTGCCGGCTGCCTATGCCTTCTCGCGCTATCGTTTTCTGGGCGACAAACACCTGTTCTTCTGGCTGCTGACCAACCGTATGGCCCCACCCGCTGTATTTGCCTTACCTTTTTTCCAGCTCTATTCCGCAGTGGGACTGTTTGACACACCCATTGCCGTAGCATTGGCCCATGCATTGTTCAATGTACCGCTAGCGGTCTGGATCCTTGAAGGCTTTATGTCCGGTGTCCCCAAAGAGCTGGATGAGACAGCTTTTATCGATGGTTACTCATTCTGGCGTTTCTTTATCAAAATATTTATACCGACTATTGCAGCGGGAATCGGAGTAGCCATGTTCTTCTGCTTCATGTTTTCCTGGGTGGAGCTGTTACTGGCAAAGACATTGACTTCGGTTGATGCGAAACCTATTGCCGCCATCATGACCAAGACAGCCAGTACATCAGGTTATGAACTGGGCCTGTTGGCTGCGGCCGGAACCTTGACCATTATTCCAGGTGCTTTTGTTATCTGGTTTGTCCGACATAACATCGCCAAGGGCTTTGCCCTCGGGCGGGTTTAAACCGGGAGGAATGACAATGACTTTATCCTGGATGGCTTGGACCTGGCCGACTGCAGCGTTCTTTATCTTTATCGCCTCAGCAATCATCACAATGGGTATTTGGGAGCGCTACAGTCCGGGTGGTGGGCCGCGACGAGGCATACTGGGTCTGGATACCACAAGAGGCGATCGCCTGTTTATCTCCATTCTGGGCAGTGCCTTTATCCATCTTGCCTGGCTGGGAATAATGGGCACACCGCTCTGGGGCGCCGTTATTATCTCCATCATCTATCTCATAGCCGTTTTTAAATGGGTCTGAACTGATGTCAGCACTTGAGACAAGCACACCTATTGTTGATCTCCTTGTTATTGGCGGGGGCATCAATGGTGTGGGTGTAGCCAGGGATGCAGCGGGCAGGGGACTGCAGGTCTACCTCTGTGAAAAAGATGACCTGGCACAGCACACCTCTTCGGCCAGTACCAAGCTGATACATGGTGGATT
>JAPHUE010000115.1 GCA_026196795.1 Sedimenticola sp. | reverse complement strand
TGGATGACGAACAGATAAATAGCGGAGATAAAAATGGCGGATAACAATCCATTTCCCGGTGAAAACAATACCGGACATATCTGGGACGACAATCTGCGGGAACTCGACAATCCGGCACCACGCTGGTGGATGATCGCCTTCTGGGCTTCCATCGCGTGGGTAGTAGGCTATGCGATCCTCTATCCCATGATTCCCGGAATAACCAGCTACACCAAGGGTGTCATGGGCTGGACTCAGATAGGTGAGTTTAAAGAAGGCATGGACGAGGTAGAAAAGGTTCGAGGCAAATTCGAAGCAAAGATCAAAGGCATGACAGCCAAAGAGATTCTTGCAGATGAAGGTCTCACCAGTTATACCATTGCTTCAGCTAAGGTGCTGTTTGGTGAGAACTGCGCTGCCTGTCATGGTATGGGTGGACAGGGTGGACCAGGCTATCCCGTGATAGCGGATGATGACTGGTTGTATGGCGGTGCTGTTGAAACAATCGAACAGACCATTGCGAATGGTCGGATGGGTGTAATGCCATCTCATGCCAAGATCCTAAAAGATGATGAGATCGACACGCTGGCTACGGCCATCATGTCTGGCAACCCAACGGCTGAGCCGCTGTTTATGGCTAAAGCCTGTTTCGCCTGTCATGGTCCTGATGGCAAGGGCATGCAGGCACTGGGTGCTGCCAACCTGACCGACGCTGTATGGCGTTTTCCTGAGGAGGATCAACTGGCCAGCGTCAAGCTGACTATCAAGCATGGTGTTAACGACACCTCTGATCCACTGTCACGCAATGCTGTTATGCCTAAGTTTGGCGATCGTCTATCTGCGGATGAGATCAAAAAACTCGCAGTTTATGTCTATCAGTTAGGTGGCGGTCAGTAGCCTGATCAGTCCACGCCTCATGGAGTGAGATTCTCCATGAGGCTACAACATTCAACTAAAGTCAGTATCTGGGGAGGTATGCGATGAATGTGGATGCAGTAGCGATAGCGGCAATAGTCGTTGTAGTACTTTGCGTGGTTATTGTTGGTTATCTTGGTGTTAAGATCAAACAGCAGATCGACAAGGACACCGAGGCCCACAAAGAATAGATAACGTTTCGTTAAAGACATATGAAAAGGGGGGATGAACCCCCTTTTTCATTGGTGATATAATCCATTTACTTTATTGACAAAACGCATTTTTTTTAACCCTTCCTTTCAGTAGACTGTTACCCGAAATAGTGAGACAGATTGCGGCATATTGATTGGTATGTGCAAGGCAATTACTGTGTAGCAGAGGAGTGACTTCGTTGAACGACAATCCACAATCAAAGCATGATGCTGTAGTCGATGAATTGTATGCGGAGGCGATTCACTGGAAGATCAATACCGGCGAAGAGAAGATTCATGCCAAGCGTATTCCTGGTAGCTGGCGTCTTCTGAAGTGGCTCGCCAGTCTCATCTGGGTTCCTTTCTTTCTGGTTCCCTATCTACGTTGGGATGATCGTCAGGCTATTCTGTTTGATATTCCAAGCCGACAGTTCCATCTTCTGGGCGTCACCATCCTGCCACAAGATTTCTGGATGCTCTCACTATTGCTGCTCTTCTTTGCCATTCTGCTGGCTGTGATTACAGCCCTCGCCGGGCGTGTCTGGTGTGGCTTTTTCTGTTTTCAGACAGTTTGGACGGATGTCTTTACCTGGGTTGAAGAGAAACTGGAGGGCTCACCGCAGAAAAGAAAAAAGCTCGATCAGGGTGGTCTTAATTTCACTAAGATCAGAATAAAAGCGACCAAGCATTTAATCTGGATTCTAGTCTCCGCCTTGACGGGTATCTCTTTTGTCGCCTGGTTTGTGGATGTCTACCAGCTGTGGGCCGATATCTTCAGTTTTAATCTGGGTGTTACCGCGATGGTAACAATACTGTTATTTATCGGTGGTACCTATGGCCTTGCCGGTTTTCTAAGGGAACAGACCTGTTTTTGGTTGTGCCCCTATGCACGTATCCAAGGTGTTATGGTCGATAACTCGACAGCCGTGCCCACGTACGATTTTCATCGGGGTGAACCCCGTGGTCGTGTGAAGAAAGGGGTTAAAGAGGAAGCGCGTACGACAGGCGATTGTGTGGATTGTAACCAGTGTGTTGCTGTCTGCCCAACGGGTGTGGATATCCGTCATGGACAGCAGGAGGGGTGTATCACCTGCGCGCTCTGTATCGATGCCTGTGATGCGGTTATGGAGAAACTGGATCGCCCCAAAGGGTTGATTCGGTATGAGTCGCTGGATGTTTTGAATGGTAAGGAAGATAGGCCGCTACTGAAACGGCCGCGGGTCTGGGTCTATAGTCTGGTTCTGTTGTTTTCGTTGGCAGGGATCGGCTACGGAATGGCTTCATTGGATGCGATTGAGTTGAAGGTGATCCATTCGAGACAACCGCTGTATGTGATGCAGAGTGATGGCTCGGTGCAGAATAAATACACTGTAAAGGTTCTCAATAAGATGACTGAGAATCTGGAAGTTAACATTACGGCGGCCGGTATAGACGGGATTGTTGTTGTGGGTGCGGATGAGCCGGTTAGCGCGCGCAAGGGAATGGTGACGCCGCGAACACTTTTTGTCCGAATCCCCCGTAGCAAGATTAACAAAGAGTCTCAGCCGTTGACCTTTTATGCAGAGACGACTGACAACAACGGCAATAAGTTACGTAGTGAGCGCATCAGTGTGTTTATTGGTCCAAAATAAAATGGTTTTCCCGTCATATGATCGGGCTAACCGCACTATTGGCATTATTGAAAAGTGATTGAGATGACAGAAAAACAGTCTCCCTGGCGTAGTCCCTGGGTATTAGGTTGGTTTGGTTTGCTTGTGGTCTTCTTATTGGCAAATTTTGTCATGATCTATCTCGCTGTCGACAGAAGTCCTGGACTGGTTGTTGATGACTACTATGAGCGTGGTCAAGATTATGAAAAGAACAGGCTAAAACGCCAGGCAAGAAACCCGGGCTGGAAAATGAAACTGAAGGCGCCGGAGTTTGTCGATGTGGCTGTACCGACACGGTACAGTATTAAAATTACCGATAAGGCGGGCTACCCCGTCAGTCCCGACTCGGTGACGTTTTATGCCTATCGCCCTGCCAATGCCAAGCTGGATTTTTCAGTGCCAATGCAGACTGTGGATTCCGGTGTGTTTGAGGCTGAGGTGAGTTTTCCCAATCTTGGTGTGTGGGATATTCTAATCAGCGCAAAACAGGGGGAGGATGAATATAACCTGCCGCACCGTATCAGTGCTGGGGTGAAATAAACTTCACCTGCTATTTAATAACCGGTTTTCTCTTTAGTCCATTCGGGCTGGTATCATACGGCTATTAATCAAGATCTTTTGCCCGTTGATTAATGGGTTGAAGGGAGTGGTACCTGTTGAATACCGAAAACCAGAAGCCCTGTTATCACTGCTCTCTGCCAATTGAGGCGTCTGAGGAGGTAACGACACAGATTCAAGGTCAGCAGCAAAGCTTTTGTTGCAATGGCTGCAAGTCTGTCTGTGAGGCAATCTATGCGGCTGGCCTTGAAGGCTTCTACAAGCGCATGTATGACGGCACGCTGCTGGCCCCCCCCCCGGAACTACCCAAAGAGCTTGCCCTGTATGACCTGGATGAGGTGCAGGAAGAGTTCGTTGACTCTCTTTCTGAGACGCGTGAAATACATCTGCTGGTAGAAGGTATCCATTGTGCCGCTTGTGTCTGGCTAATAGAGCATTCATTACAGGCACTCACTGGGATTAAAGAGGCCAGGGTTAATCTCTCTGGCCGCCGCCTGCATGTGCAGTGGGACAACAACCGGTTGAAACTCTCCGCGATTATTCAGCGTTTGGGTCAGATTGGTTATGCCGCAGTTCCTTATGATCCGGACGCGGCAGAGGATCGTCTCAGAAAGGAGAATCGCCAACTCCTTTATCGCATGGGTTTTGCCGGATTCACCATGATGAATCTGTTGTGGATATCCATTGCGCTCTATAGCGGGGCCGATAAGGGCGAATACCGCACGCTGTTTCAATGGGTCGGTTTTGCCCTGGCCACTCCTACACTGATCTATTCTGGTTATCCTTTTTTTAAAGGGGCCTGGTCGGGAATACGACATCTCCACCTGGGAATGGATGTACCGATTGCTATCGGGGCGAGTATTACCTATCTCTACTCGGTCTACGTCATGCTCAGCGGTTCTGTAACCGCAGAGGTTTACTACGATACGGTGGTCAATTTTATTTTCGTTATTCTGGTTGGTCGCTATCTGGAAGCCATCTCCAAACGCCAGGCTGTGGCATCTACCCAACGACTGCTTGACCTGCAGCCCCGGGTGGCAACACTGTTGTTGGTGGATGGTGAAAAGGTGGTACCGATCCGCTCTGTTAAGCCAGGCGATCGGGTGCTGGTCAGACCGGGAGAGCGTATTCCTGTGGATGGGTTGATTGTTGAGGGAAAAACCGCGATTGATGAGTCCCTGTTGACCGGTGAGTCCATGCCGATCCAGAAGGGACCGGAAATGGGGGTCTCTGCCGGCACCCTTAACGGACATGGCGCGATACAGGTCACAGTGACCCAGCTTCTCAAAGATAGCGCCCTGGGACGCATTATTCGTCTGGTGGAAGAGGCTCAGGCCAGCAAGGCGCCGATACAGTGTGTTGCTGATCGCATTGTCCCCTGGTTTGTGGCTATCACCCTTGGGCTCGCATCAGCGACCTTCTTGTGGTGGTGGCAGACCGATTTTGAAGTGGCGTTGATGGCAGCGACTGCGGTGCTGATCATTACCTGTCCCTGTGCCTTTGGGCTGGCTACACCGATGTCGATAGCGGTAGCGACTGGCTTAGGGGCGCGCTATGGCATTCTGATCAGAAATGGCGATGTCCTGGAGCGTTTCTCATCCATTGACCAGTTTGTGTTTGATAAAACCGGCACACTGACCGAAGGCAAGATGCAGGTCACTTCCTTGCAGATAGGTGATGACGTCTGGCTTCCAGGTGATGCGCAAACGGAACAGACACGAACCTTGTTGGGGCAACTTTTAGCTGTTGAACAATTTTCTGAGCATCCGATTGCCGAGGCACTCGTGGATAGCGCAAAAGCGGCGGGGCTGAATTCAGGGCAGTATCAGGTAGAAACGTTTGTTAACCGGCCAGGCTATGGCGTTGCTGCGCGGGTTGATGGTGTAGATATAGTGATTGGTAACACTCCCTGGTTAAAAGAGAACGGTGTTCAGATGGCACCAGAACTGGAACGGTCTGCGGAGAAGCTGGATCAGCGGGGTGTGGGCTCAGTGCGCTGTGCGGTAGCGGGTGTGGAGCTGGGGTTGGTCGGTGTGGAGGACCCTGTTCGCAAGGATTCTGCTGCGCTGATCGCGGGATTGAAGTCAGCAGGCATGCAGGTCTCCATGCTCAGTGGTGACCGGCAGGCAACCGCTGAAGCCATTGCAGAGCGGCTAGGCGGTATGCCTGTCATAGCGGAAGTGCTACCTGAGCAGAAAGATCAGGTGATTGATCAGCTTCAGCGGGAAAATGAGCGCGTGGCTATGGTGGGAGATGGTGTAAATGATGCCCCTGCACTGGTGAGAGCGGATGTGGGTATCGCGCTGGGTTCCGGTACTGATGTCTCGATAGCCAGTGCGGATATCGTGCTGATGAGTAATGAACTGGATAAGGTTCGTCTGGCCTCGGCGCTTTCCAGAAGAACGCTACGAACAATTAGGCAGAATATCGGTCTCTCAATTGCGTATAATCTAATTATGATTCCCTTGGCGATGTCAGCGCTGATAACGCCACTGGTGGCGGCCGTCTCAATGCCGATCAGCTCACTGTTGGTGATCGGCAATGCTGCTCGTATTCGTACCCTGTTCAGAGGTGTGCGCTAATGATCTCTTTTGAAGCGGTAGGAGCCGGACAATGGATGTGATCTATGGTTTGATACCCGGTATGCTGATTCTGGGACTGGTGGGTGTCGTGGTTTTTTTCTGGGCTGCACGTACAGGGCAGTTTGATGACCTGGAAGGTGAAGCAAACCGCATTCTGATGGATGACGAATTTACCGACACTGAAAAGGACGCAGGGAAAGGTGAAGAATCAACAAATGGACAAAAATCGAGTGAACAGGAAAAATCTTCTTCATGAATATGAATGACCCGTTTGGTCGTGTAGGACAGAAGCAACAGCGTAGTTACGAATCGCTGCGCTGTTCGCTGCAGGATGCGGGTGTAACTACGTTGTCTCAGGCAGAAGCTGTGCTTTTGGGTATGCGTAAACGTGCCATCTTTATACTGCTTTTGGTCGCGCTGATAACAGCTATGGCCGTGCTCTTTTTTCCAGCGGTTAGTACACTGATTATTGTTCTTGCTGTGATTATACTGTTCTGGCTGTTAGTCACTACGCTGAATGGTTTCAGCTATGTAAAGCGGTATATGAAAGATGAGCTGTCTGAATAATCACTTTTCGCCTTGAAGGGGCTTCGTCACTTTTGAGAAGTCAGCTGGATTAACATACTGAATCACCTCTTTTCCTTCAGGATTAACGGCAATATCCATACCCTTAGTGGGATAGAGCCAGTGAGAGATGTCAGATTCTGGCTCAGAAATTTTACGCTCAGGTTCACCAAAGCGGCTAATAATCAGTGACTCTTCCAGGTCAGCGGCAGGTAAATAGGTGATATAGAGAATTCGTTCGTTCGCCAGAATTGCCATATCATCATTGGATAGTTCAACCTTGCGCGTTCCATTACCCATTCGGCTAATCCGTTCACCTCGCTCAAACATCGCAATGGCCTGAGTTTCGGGGAGCTCCATGTTCAGTACAATATCGGCACGAATACCGCTGAGATAAAGCCGCTGGAAATAGACTTCCACAACATAGCGGTTATCAGGTGTTAAGAACAGATTGGCCTTACCCTGCGCCTGAAAACTTTGCCGAGCCTGCTCAAGTGTGCTTTTGCCCAGTGTAATTTCAAATACGGATAGTTTGCCTTGCGGGTCTACTTTTACATCCCAGGGGAGTTTGGGGTGTTCATTGATGGTACGTCCACCGGGCAAAAGAATAGCTGCCGCGAGTGCAATCAAGGTAATGATCAGTATGCTGAGAAAGAGTTTCCGGTCCACTTGTGTCACCTGAAAAAAGCTAGCGAGGATATGACGGAAACAGCCTGTGCGTTGTCAATTGTCATGTCGCCAAGATCTATTGGGTTGTTATTCTACGTGACAATCGCTCAAGTGAATATGGCATGGTGTTTTATGGGTAATACACTCTGGTTTATCAATCTGCTGAAGGATCATCCCTGGATCGGCTTTCTTATTGGTCTGGTATTTGTCACGGTGATGTTTGGCTCGAAGAACCTGGTGATCTATTTTTATTCGCGCTCAAAAGAGCGGCGTCGGAATAGTGAAGATTGATCGGGATGCATTCTACTCCGGCAAGTGATATTTTAGGGCGCTTGACCCAGGAGAATGATGATGAAGTTTGAAATCAGCGATCAGGAGAGCAAGCAGGCAAAGGTGCCCCATGAAATCTTCCTGACCAATCTTGTTGGTAACCACATCCTCTGGTTTATTGCCTCTTTGGGTCTGGTGCGTTCCTACTGGCAGCCTCTGGCCCTGGTGCCGGTATTTTCCCTGCTCCTTCTCTGTTACACCCTGTGGCGTGCAAATAAATCGAAAACGACAGATCCCTGGTATGTCATGTGTCACTGGCAGCTGTGTGCTAAAAGAAGCCGGGTATTTATCCTCATGCTGTTGTTGCTTGGTATTGTTTCGCTGCTTGGCTGGGTGGGTTTCACCTTTTTGGGAATGAAGGAGGTGGCCGTATTGGCATTGGTGAGTGGAATCGGTGTCTTACCTGTTATGGTGACGGTACTGGTTTTGATTTTGATGGAATCAGATGCACTGCACCAGGCTGCTCAGCACAAACTGCCTGATCGTATGTTTGAATTGTTTCCAAATACGAAAATAAAGGTGATAGAAGAGCCCACTCTTTCCGATTAGCCTTTAATCAGAAGGCACTCCAGAGGGTATAGATTCCAAACAGGATAACTGTTATTCCGGCTATCTTTCTAGCGAGATTAGAGCGCGCGAGTCGAGCCGCCGCGCCTGCCAATAGCCCCATAGCCAGTAGATTGGGCAGTGTACCCAGCGCAAAGGCAAACATCAGTCCGGCACCCTCCATAGCGCCGCCTGAAGAGACAGCATTGATCAGCATGGTATAGACCAGTCCGCAGGGCACCCAGCCCCAAACCATACCGATACCAAGTGCCTGCCAGGGTGTCTGTACCGGCATCAGCTTGCGTCCGTAGGGTTCGATCTTGCGCCAGAGCAGGCCACCGGCCCGTTCCACTCGATTCAACACCATCCACCAGCCTGACAAGTAGAGGCCGAGAAGCACCATAAAGATACCCGCTAGCACCAGCAGACTGCGCTGGGCGATCTGGATGGGCATTAATTCGGCGAGTAGCATGCCCAGCCCGCCCATTATGGCGCCGGCAATAACATAACTGATCAATCGGCCCAGGTTGTAGGAGAGTTGGAAGGGGAGAAGTGAGCCGAATGATTGGCGTTTATTTTCTGGAAGGCCAAATGTGAGCGCACCAACAATGCCACCGCACATGCCTATACAGTGAACACCGCCAAGCAGACCGACAATAAAGGCGCTGAAGTAGGGGATGAGCTGATCCATAACTGACAAACTATACCGTAACTAATCCAAACTAGCGCCCGGTGATTTTTATAAGATCCTCTGCCATTTGTTTTACATCATGGGGGGCGCTGAAAACAGCCTGAAACCCACCGTCGGGATTGATGAGAATAATGGCACTGGAGTGGTCCATTAGATAGTCCAGTTCACTCCCCTCTGGATTCACACGCGCATAAAGAATACCGAACTGCTTTGTCAGCTTGTTCAACTCATCTGTG
>JAPHUE010000210.1 GCA_026196795.1 Sedimenticola sp. | reverse complement strand
GGGTCAGCTCAGAATCCATGAAGGGGAAGGTCTGGCTGCTGAATGTCTGGGGTACCTGGTGTCCAGAGTGTTGGCGTGAACATGCGTTCCTTAATAATCTTGCCAAGAATGAAGGGGTCACGCTGGTCGGCATTGACTGGCGGGATGAGCGTGAAGAGGCGAAGGCCTTTCTGGCTAAGAAAGGAAACCCGTTTGTCGCTGTTGGTTATGATCCTGAGAGCGAGGCCATCATGGATTGGGGTGTCTACGGGGCGCCTGAAACCTTTGTGATTGATAAGCAGGGGATGATTCGCAAAAAGCACACAGGCCCACTCTACCAACAGATCTGGACTGACGAATTTAAACCGTTGCTTAAACAGCTAGAGGCCGAATCATGATGAGAGGCTGGTTTCTTTTAGTGCTGCTGTTATTTCCGCTGTTTATCCATGCGGCGATTGAAACCGCACAATTTGACGATCCCGATAAAGAGGCCCGTTATAAGCAGTTAATCGCGGAATTACGCTGTCTGGTTTGTCAGAATCAGAATCTGGCAGATTCCAATGCCGAACTCGCTCAGGATATGCGTCGCAAGACTTATGACTTGGTAAAGGAAGGGGCTACCACTGATGATGTGGTTGAGTATATGGTTAAACGCTATGGTGACTTCGTACTCTATCGGCCCCCGTTTCGTGTTTCCACAATCCTGCTCTGGGTAGGACCTTTTATCATTTTGGCCGGTGGTGTGATGTTTTTGCTCGTGATGATACGGCGTCGATCACAACAACCGAATACCAGAATGAGTGACAGTGAACTTAAACGCGCCAGAGAACTACTCGGCGAAGAAGACAATAACAGATGACACTTTTTTGGATATTAACGGCGGCCATGATCGTGGCGGCGCTGGCATTTATCGCGCCTGCATTGCTGCGGAATAAGCAGCTGGAAATCTCTAACCGGGATCAGCAAAATGTTGTAATCGCCCGCGAACGGCTGCAGGATCTGCAGATTGAGCATGCGGCAGGATCACTGACTGATGCGGAATATGAGCAAACCAAGCAGGAGCTGGAGCAAGCACTGCTGATCGACTTGGAAGGGGGAGCTGATAGTGAGCAAGTGGTGGACTCTGATAGTAGAGGAAAAGGCGCGCTCATTAGTGCGGTGCTTTTTATTGCCGTTGCTACAGTAACCATCTATCTCAATCTGGGTACGCCGCAGATGGTAGACCCTGAGGTCATGCTGGCACAGCAGTCAAACGAAGAGCTGCCCTCCGTCGAAGAGATGATGACGGCCCTGGTGGAACGCTTGAAGGAAAATCCGGAAGATGCGGAAGGGTGGTATCTGTTGGGCCGTACCTACATGGCGATGCAGGATTATCAGAAGGCCGCCTTTGCCTTTGATAAATTGAATCAACTGGTGAGTGACCAGCCTTCTATTATGTTGGCGCTGGCGGATGCCTTGGCCATGTCGTCGGACGGGAATATGCAGGGACGTCCTGCCGAGTTGATTCGCAAGGCTATCGCTTTAGCCCCGGAGGATCAGACGGCACTCTGGTTAGCCGGTATGGTCGAGGATCAGGCGGGAAATTATTCGATTGCACTGACTCATTGGCGACATCTGAAAACCCTCATTGGCGATGATGCTGAGTCGCTTCAACGTGTGGATAGTTTGATTGCTGGCGCGGAGCGTAAACTCTCTGCATCAGGTGCCACCCCGGTAGCAGAGCAGGCGCCGGTTAATACGGGTAAGGAGATCACAGCCAGGATATCACTCGCAGATGATTTGGTCGGCAAAGTAACGCCCGATGAAAGCCTCTTTATCTATGCGCGTGCCATGCAAGGCCCCAAGATGCCCCTGGCAGCGGTTCGGCTGAAGGTCAGTGACTTGCCTGCTACGGTTAAGTTGAGTGACAGTCAGGCGATGGTGCCAGGCATGAATCTCTCCAGCTTCAAGCAGGTGGTGGTTGGAGCGCGGATCTCCCGGTCTGGCAATGCCATAGCCGCCAGTGGTGATCTGCTGGGTGAAGTCTCACCCGTAGAGGTGGATGGAGAAGCCGTGGTGGAGTTGGTGATTAACGCCGAACTACCCTGAGCCCCAAATAAATGAACAGAAAAAAGGCCTTGTCTGATCAGACAAGGCCTTTTGCTTTCAGCCGAGCTATAATTCTCAGAGGCACTCGCCCTTTGAGCCGGCTGCGCAAGTGCGACCATCAGTCCAGATGGCGCCATCCAGCTTGGCAGCGATCAGGATAGCGCCATCAAGATTGGCGCCTCGCAGGTTTGCGCCACTCAAGTCGGCATCCAGGAAGTTGGCTCCCTTCAGATTGGCGAGCATCAAGTTAGCATTTTGTAAGTTGACGGCATGCAGAGTGGCGTGCTCCAGATTGGCCAGCATGAGGTTTGCACCCTGAAGATTAGCCAGGTGCAGAATGGCTCGGGTCAGATTGGCGCCCTGCAAATTCGCATTATCAAGGCGCATGGAGGCCATTGAGGCTTCGTGCATGTCAACGCCCGGAATTTGCGCGCCGATCCTTACAGCCCATGAGCACTGGGCCTGGGGCTCAAATTGACAAGTCGTGTTCTCAATGTGTCCAGAGGTTTCAATGTCACTGCGCCAAGCATTGGCTTCAATGGCATAGCTGGCGATAAGGGCTGTCGTAACGCCTAAAGCGGTTTTTCGTAGCTTGCGAGATAGCATGATCTGTTCCCCATATTCGCCAAAGTTTGCTCGAGCGAATATATTCATTAAGTACACTTATGTTAACCAAATAATATTCTATCAGAATTGACCTGGATCCAAACAACAAAATATAAATGAGAATAATAATCATCATGAAATACTCTGCTGGTGCTTCTAAAGCATGTTGAGTTGTTCGATAGGTACGCTTATTAAAGTTCGTTCTCATTTCGCCGATATGATTTTTATCCACCAATATAAATGACTTATAAATAATATGGATAAGATAAAGAAAACACTATTCATGAGCCTTTTGATTGCGCTGTTGGCTGGTGTTGGTATTGCCCTTTTAGTGGCATTTGTGGCACCGGCTGGCGGCATGCTCTCTATGAGTGCTGTGGCTATTGGCTCTGTTGTGGCTACTCTGTTTTTGGTTTATCTGCTTCAGCTCAAGCCTATTCTCAACGAGATCCGCTTTATGCGGCGGCTGGTAGAGGCAAGAGGGCATCTGGACGCGGAAGAGAATCAGCACTTGGCGGCACTGGGAGAGGGGCCGGTCGGTGATGAGTTGAAACAGGTGGGCGATACGGTTCAGCAATTTTACAACTGCAGTATTGGTGTGGTTGGGCGTAGTGGAAAGATAGCCATTGCAGGCGCGGAAGTCTCCTATGCTGCTGATGTACTGAAGGGTCGGATTGATGATCAGATCGAACATCTTCAAAAAATCACCGATGCAACCGGTAGTATCTCCAGTAATATCGAGCAGGCGGTAAATAATTCAGACTCCCTGAAGGAGTTGTCTCGACAGACCCGACGGGCAAGCT
>JAPHUE010000285.1 GCA_026196795.1 Sedimenticola sp. | reverse complement strand
TTAAAGGGGAGGAAATCGGTTCCCTTGTGGAGAGTGGAGAATGATCGACGATATTAAGAAAGACGCGACTACGCGCATGGGTAAAAGTGTAGATGCGCTGGATAATGAGCTGGCCAAGGTTAGAACCGGCAGAGCACACCCCAGCCTTCTGGATCACCTGACCGTTTCATATTATGGGTCTGATGTACCTTTAAGTCAGGTGGCCAATGTCAATGTAGATGATGCGCGGACACTGGCGATTACCCCGTGGGAAAAAGATATGGTCAAGACGATTGAGAAGGCCATTCTTAATTCAGACCTTGGGTTGAATCCTAATACGGCCGGTACCGTTATACGTGTGCCGCTCCCTCCCTTGACTGAAGAGCGTCGTAAGGATCTCATTCGGGTCGTGCGTGGTGAGGCGGAGCAGGCGCGAGTTGCGGTGCGTAACATTCGTCGCGATGCCAATAGCGATCTGAAAGGTCTTGTAAAAGAGAAATTGATCTCAGAAGATGACGAGCATCGTGGTCAGGAGATTATTCAGAAGCTGACCGATCAGCATATCAAAGAGATTGATGAGCATCTGGCTGAGAAAGAAAAAGACCTGATGTCGATCTGATGTATCTGCTTGGGGGCTGAAGAGTGGCCGCCTGAGCCTCTTCTGAAGCAAGATAACGACTCGAGTCGGGGATCGATTAATATGGATGTGGACGGAGCGACCCGTTTACCACGGCATATCGCCATTATCATGGATGGAAATGGCCGGTGGGCACAACAGCGCGGCCTGTTGAGACACTCAGGCCACAAGGCTGGCGTAAAAACTGTGCGTTCCAGTGTTGAGCAGTCGGTCAAGCACGGTATAGCAGTCCTGACTCTTTTTGCTTTTAGCAGTGAGAACTGGAAGCGTCCTCAAAAAGAAGTTTCTCTGTTGATGGATCTCTTTATGGTTGCACTGCAGCGTGAGGTCAAGCGACTAAAGAAAAACAATGTACGTTTGCGTGTAATTGGTGATCGCAGCGCTTTTTCTGAAAAGCTTCAACAGCGTATTGCTGCAGCTGAAGCCGATACAGCAGAGGGCTCGGGTCTGGTTTTACAGATTGCAGCAAATTATGGTGGTCGCTGGGATATTACTCAGGCCGTACGATCGCTTGCTACAAAGGTGAAAACCGGCCAACTTGAGCCGGAGGCTATCGACGAGTCCTTAATCTCATCTGAACTCAGTTTTAATGACCTGCCAGACCCAGATTTGTTCATACGAACAGGCGGGGAACAGCGCATCAGTAATTTTATGCTCTGGCAATCAGCCTACACAGAGCTCTACTTCACAGATGCCTATTGGCCAGATTTTGATGCAGATGCATTTGATCGGGCAATAGCTTTCTATTCTCATCGACAGCGCCGTTTTGGGATGACTGCCGAGCAGGTAGGCTCTGTTGAAAAATAAAAGCACCTTGGAATAATCATGCTACTTCACCGTATCCTTACAGCACTGGTTTTGTTGCCCTTGGTGATAGCCGGGGTGCTCTATCTTCCAACGAAGGGCTTTGCTCTTATTCTAGCGATTGTTATTTTTCTGGCGGCATCTGAATGGCTGCGATTAGCAGCATTGGTGACGCTGAAGGAGCGGCTTCTCTTCTTACTTGTAATCGTGTTTTCCCTGCTATTTTTCTCGTACGCACTCGAGGAGCCAGGGGTTGATTTGGCGCTCTTCTCATTGGTGTCGGTTGGCTGGCTGGTAGTGAGTGGTGTTGTTATTCAATATCATCCGGAAAGATCCCCTGTATTCGGAAAACTGACAAAAGCTTTGATTGGTTTGTTTGTTCTGGTCCCTACTTGGGCCGCTCTGGTCTATCTTCATGGTTACGGGGAACAGGGTCCTGAACTGGTACTGTTTGCCATGTCGCTCTCCTGGGTGGCCGATACGGGTGCCTATTTTGCTGGGCGACAGTGGGGACGGGTTAAGCTGGCTCCCCATGTCAGCCCAAAGAAAACGCGGGAGGGCGTGTATGGTGCACTTCTGGCCGTTGGACTTTGGAGTGGTCTTTTAATATGGCTTCGACCTGAGACGGGATCAGCACTGCAGATTCTTCTGTTATGCCTGGTTGTCTGCCTGGTTTCTGTTATTGGTGATCTGTTTGAGAGTCTTCTTAAGCGGCAGGCGGGTATCAAGGACAGTGGGAGCCTGCTGCCAGGACACGGGGGTATTCTCGATAGAATAGATAGCCTGACTGCTGTTGCGCCACTGTTTATGTTTGGCCTTCTGTTGCTGGGGGGTGGCAAGTGATTGGGGTAACTGTTCTGGGATCAACAGGGTCAATTGGTATTAGTACTCTGGATGTTTTAGCCCGGCACCCCGATAGATTCCAGGTTATTGCTTTGACCGCGAATAAGGATGTAGATGGTCTGTTTGATCAGTGTAAACGTTTTATGCCGCAATTTGCCGTTATGGCGGATGAGGCATCGGCAACTCGCCTGAGCCAGCGTTTACGTGATGCCGGTATTAAGATAGAAGTCCTTTCTGGCGTTGAAGGCCTGGAGTATGTTGCAGCACTCGATAGTGTAGTTTATGTGATGGCGGCGATTGTAGGCGCTGCCGGTCTGTTACCGGCTTTGGCTGCAGCCCGATCGGGCAAAAAAATTCTTCTGGCAAATAAAGAAGCGCTGGTGGTTGCCGGCGCCCTCTTCATGCGAGAGGCGTCCTTGGGTGGAGCTGAGATTCTGCCTATCGATAGTGAACATAATGCCGTATTTCAATGCATGCCGGCTAATTTCAATCAAGGTTTGGATCAAGTCGGTGTTTCACAAATCCTCCTCACCGCCTCTGGGGGGCCTTTTCGGCAGCTCACACTGGATCAGCTGAAAGGGGTTACTCCGGATCAGGCGTGTGCTCACCCCAATTGGGATATGGGAAGAAAGATATCCGTTGACTCCGCCACTATGATGAATAAGGGGCTGGAAGTGATCGAGGCGTGCTGGCTGTTCGATACCGAGCCCGATCGGGTCAAGGTGGTACTGCACCCGCAGAGTGTTATTCACTCCATGGTCGCCTATACGGATGGTTCTGTTCTCGCACAACTGGGCAATCCAGATATGCGGACGCCGATTGCACATGCCCTTGCATGGCCTGAGAGAATCACTTCTGGTGTTAAGCCACTCAATCTTTTTGAGGTGGCAAGGCTTGACTTTGAGGAGCCAGATTTTACCCGATTTGCTTGTTTGCGCCTCGCTTACGAGGCCATAAAAACTGGTGGTACAGCTCCGGCCATTCTGAATGCTGCCAACGAAGTGGCGGTAGCTTCTTTTCTTGAAGGTGGGATTGCCTTTACTGAGATTTCAGAGGTGATTGACTCGGTGCTTGATAGCTTGTCTAGTGGTCAGGCTGATGAATTGGATCAACTGCTTGCAGTTGATCTTGAATCCCGCCGTCTTGCGGAACAAATAGTTCAGAACCGGGTCTGACTTACTCACTATGTCATCATTCCTTTTCACTGTTGCCTCATTCATAGTCGCACTGGCGATTCTCATAGCAGTCCACGAATTTGGTCACTTCTGGGTGGCTCGGAAACTGGGCGTTAAAGTGCTTCGTTTCTCAATTGGGTTCGGCAAGCCGCTCTATACCTATAGAGGAAAACCGGAGAAACCTTCAGGTGAGTCTGGGCCTGATGCCCTTTGCGAGGCTGATTTAGGCACAGAGTTTGTCTTGGCGGCCATTCCCTTAGGTGGCTATGTCAAAATGCTTGATGAGCGTGAGGGAGAGGTTCCTGATCGCTATCTCAATCAATCATTCAATAGGCAGTCGGTAGCCGTTCGATCTGCCATTGTTGCTGCCGGCCCGGTGTTTAATTTCATCTTTGCTGTTCTGGCATTCTGGTTGATAGCCGTAACCGGGGATATGGGGTCCCGACCTTGGATTGGCACAGTTACGGAAGCCTCGATTGCCGCTGAAGCAGGTTTTGTTTCGGGGGATGAGTTCCTCTCTGTGGCTGATACAGCCACCCCAACATGGGAATCTGCTGTCTATGCCTTGTTGACGCATTCAACGACAGGTGGGGACCTGCAGGTTAAAGTACGCGATGAGCGGGGATATGAGCATGTCCGTATCTTACCGGGAGATCGCTTACTGGGATTGGCCGAGGATGGTAAGTTATTGGATCGTCTTGGTTTTTCGCCAAAACGGCCGGTTATAGCGCCAGTTATTGGTCAGCTTGTTGCTGGGGAGTCAGCAGAGCAGGCAGGAATAAAGGTCGGTGATCGCATCCTTTCTGTGAATGGAATCAAAGTAACAACCTGGACTGAGCTCGTGGCGTTTATACAGGATCGACCAGGCGAGGTGGTTAATGCCGTTGTTGAGCGCTCAGGCTTAGAATCCCAAATTCAGCTTATTGTCGGTGAGAAAAAGCTGGCTGATAAGATTGTTGGTCGTATTGGTGCAGGCCCCCATGTGGAAGACGGCCTGTTTGATGAATATAGGGTAAAGGTTATCTATGGCCCCGCTGAGGGGGTTGTAGTGGCTGTCTCTAAAACAGGTGAGATGTCCCTGTTTATGCTGAAGATGCTTGGCAGGATGATCACTGGTGATATCTCAATCAAGAATCTTAGTGGGCCTATTTCTATCGCCCAGACAGCCGGAAAGACGGCCAGCTATGGCTTTACGCAATTTTTAAAGTTTTTGGCGTTGGTCAGTATCAGCCTAGGTGTATTGAATCTTCTTCCCGTTCCTATTTTAGATGGGGGGCACCTGTTTTTCTTTCTTCTGGAAGCTGTTAAAGGGAGCCCTTTGTCAGAGTCGACCCAGGCCCTGGGTCAGAAAGTTGGACTAGCTATCCTGCTTGGATTAATGGGATTGGCTTTCTATGTTGATTTGGCTCGGCTCTTTAATTAGCAAAATAATTCGTTCTTTACTTGGGCGCGATGGAAAGATTATTTATACTAGGACGCCTTTTGCGTACCTGGTGTCTGGTGTTACGCCTGTTCGAGTAGAGAAGTGCTTTCAGATCAATGTGTTAAATTAATCTGATCAGAGTGAGTTACTAAGGGTGATAAGGCAGTGGTATTGCTTTTGCCAATTGTAATTATTAGGCGCTGGTGTCAGGGAATCACGATGCCAATGAAAAAAATGATCATGGATAGACTTATAAAACAAAACCTTA
>JAPHUE010000168.1 GCA_026196795.1 Sedimenticola sp. | reverse complement strand
GCAGAACTGCCCAATCAGAACGGTGCCCCCCTGCGATTGGTGGTGCCCTGGAAATATGGTTTCAAGAGTATCAAGTCGATTGTACGTATCAGCTTTACGGAAGAGCAGCCGGTCTCTACCTGGAATCAGGTGCAGCCGAGTGAGTATGGGTTTTACTCCAACGTGAATCCTAACGTTGATCACCTGCGGTGGAGCCAGAAGAAAGAGCGGCGTATTGGTAACTGGTTGAAGCAGGAAACGATGATGTTTAACGGTTATGCCGATCAGGTCGCGCCACTCTATAGTGACATGGACCTGAAGAAGTTCTTTTGAACAGGATTCTAACGGATGACACGCGCACAACTAATCACCCGACTTGTCAAGCCAGCACTGTTTATTGCACTGCTGGTGCCCTTGGCCTTGTTAGTGGGGCAGGGATTTTCAGATAGCCTGGGTGCCAATCCTGTTGAGACGATTACCCATCAGACGGGACTCTGGGCCTTGCGTCTGCTTCTGCTGACCCTGGCAATTACGCCACTCTGCAAGCTGACTGGTATGAATGAACTGGTGCGTCTGCGGCGCATGATAGGTGTTTACAGTTTTTTCTATGCGCTGTTGCATTTTATGACCTATGCCGTACTCGATCACAGCTTTGATATGACGGCTATTCTGGAGGATGTGATTAAGCGTCCCTATGTGACGGTCGGCTTCAGTGTGTTTTTGATGCTGATTCCCCTGGCCGTGACGTCGACTAACGGCATGGTCAAACGATTGGGCGGCAAGCGTTGGAAGCGATTGCACAAACTGGTTTATCTCTGTGGTCTGGGAGGGGTGATTCATTACCTCTGGCTGGTCAAAGCCGATACCTTCTCGCCACTGAACTACCTGGCACTGTTTCTGGTGCTGATGTTGTTCCGTCTACCCAGTCGTACTCAAGAGAAGATCAAGCAAGTATTTCAGGCAGTGACACCGGGCAGACGTTCTGCACCCGTGTTGAAGGAGGAAAAACCATGAGCAAGTTCTATATAGTACCGGCACTCATTGCGTTGTTGTTTATAGGTCAGGCATCAATACCCACTTATGCCGAGAGTGAACAAGTAGCCATGAGTGAACGCTGGACCCGTCCAGCCGATGAGCAGATACGCCAAATGCTGACGCCTACGCAATATAAGGTAACGCAGAAAGATGGGACAGAACGCGCATTCAATAACGCCTATTGGGACAACAAGGCAGAAGGGATCTATGTCGATGTGGTTTCAGGCGAGCCTCTGTTCAGCTCAAAAGATAAATTCAAGTCGGGCACGGGTTGGCCCAGTTTCACCAAGCCCTTGATCGATGATCACGTGCTCAAAAAATCTGACTGGGCCTGGGGTATGCGTCGAACAGAAGTGCGTTCACGGTTTGGTGATTCTCATCTGGGTCATGTGTTTGAAGATGGACCGAAACCCACGGGTTTACGCTACTGCATCAACTCTGCTTCGCTCAAGTTTATCCCGGTGGAAAAGCTAAAACAGGCAGGTTATGGCGAGTTCATGGAGCAGTTTTCCATGAGCAAGCAGTGAGGGTATGAATGATGAATATAACAACCTGTGCCAGATCACTCTGCTATTCGTTGTTGATGGGTAGCCTGTTCGTAGGCAGTGCACTGGCTGAAACGGTACGGTTTGTCAGTAGTCAGGAACAGGTTGCAATGGTTGAACTTTATACCTCAGAGGGGTGCAGCAGCTGCCCCCCGGCCGAGGCCTGGCTCAACCGCTTTGTTGAGGATGACAAGCTCTGGAGACAGGTCATTCCCATGGCCTTTCATGTTGACTACTGGGATTACATTGGCTGGAAGGATCGTTTTGCCCAGCCCCGATTCAGTGCACGACAGTACCGTTATCAAAAAGAGGGTGGTATGCGTACAGTCTATACCCCCGGACTGTTGCTGAATGGTAAAGAGTACCGTAACTGGTCCAGACAACCGCCTGCAGGGTCAAAACAGCCAGCGGGTAAGCTGTCTGTAGAAGTGTCCGATCAAGGGGTGTACGCGCAGTTTGAACCAGCACAGAAAGCACGGGGAGATCTGCGGCTGTATGTTGCCGTACTGGCCTTCGGTATTAATACGGAAGTGGAAGCTGGTGAAAACAGAGGGCGCCAGCTTGCCCATGAATTTGTTGTGGTGGGATTAAATGAATCCTCATCTGCCGATTTGAAGTGGCAGGTAATGTTGCCTGAGGTGCAATCGGTAGGGGCTAAACGCCATGCCGTCGTTGCCTGGGTAAGCCAGGACGATAGCCAGCGTCCACTACAGGCTGTCGGAGGGTGGGTATCTGATAGCCTGTTTGGTGCCGGGGGGTAGTTTATATCCCTTCTTTAACCTTTGAAAAAGTAAGTATAAGTCTTATAACCAGCTGATTATGGTATCATTTGCAACAAATCATAGTCAGGATTAATCATGCGCGATGCAGTAGCAGCTATTCTGGTACACGACGATGAGGTGTTTGTAATCAAACGCCAGGATTATCTGCGTGCCTTTCCAGGCTATTTGGCCTTCCCTGGTGGCAAGGTGGATGAGGAGGATGCTGACTATGAGTACGATCATCCGCTTCTATCCGACTTTAAACCGGAGCGGATCAGGGCGCTTATTCGTGAAGTGGAAGAGGAGCTGGGTTTTGATCTTGAACGGGCTATTCACGCCGATGAAGTGGAAGCCATTGATCTGTTAGGTATTGCGATAACCCCCGCCTTTGAGCGCGTACGGTTTCACGCCCACTATTACAAGATTGTGCTTAAATCAAAGCCCAGGTTTTTACCTGACAGCAATGAGATAGCCTGGTCCGATTGGATGAAGGGAGAGGCCTTTCTGGAAACCTACACCTCTGGTAATGGGATGATGGTTATTCCGGTTATGCGTACCGCCCGGGCACTGGCGGAAGATATTGCCATACCCAAGATTGAACCTATTACGCTGGAATATGATGAAACCCGGGAGTTGGCTTATCTGGAGATGATCCACGGTCTGGGTTATATCCCCACGCCTTCCAACACGCTGCCTCCGGCCGAATATACCTATGCCCTGATTATTGGCACCGGTGATGCGCCGCGTTATCTGGTTGATCCTGCGCCGGCTAATGATGAGGTGATGGAGCGTTTGCTCAATACGCTCAAACGATATCCCATCGATGGCATACTGATTACCCATCATCATCGGGATCATCATGAGCGCTCGCCCGAGATTGCCCGAAAATTAAATCTGCCCATTCGATGTTCAAGAAAGACCGAACAGCGTCTGTTAGCGTGTAATGGAAATGACTATCTGGATCAGGTTGAGGTCATTCATGTTGAAGAGGGAACTCACCTGACTCAATGGCTGGGAAGGGATGTTCACTGTTATGAATTGCCCGGACACGATGATGGCATGATCGGGTTTGCTCCCGCAGACATGGCCTGGTTTTTTGTGGCTGATCTTGTTCAGCCGATGGCTACGGTGGTGATACCTGAACCAGAAGGCAATATGCAACACTACTTTGAGAGTCTGCAACGGGTTATTGATTTGCAACCGAAAGCCATTCTCTCTTCCCACGGTATTCCTATTGGCGGAACCTACCTGGTTGAGAAGACACTAAAGCATCGTCAGGAACGCGAAGCCCAGATTATTGCGTTACTCGAACAGGGAGATGATCTGGAGCAGATGGTTCAAAGACTCTACCGCGGTATCAATCAGAAACTGATACCATTAGCCAGGCAGAATGTGAGACAACATCTGCGTAAGCTGGGGCATACGATTTAGTTTTCATTTTGCTGAGTTGTGCCTTGGCTCATCTGTTTTTTACACGAGCGGGAGTCATGCATGGCGATAATGGAAAACATACCTTACAGCGAGTTGGAGATTGGCACTTCTGCCAATTTCAGCAAAACCCTTACCGAAGACGACCTTATTCTATTTGCCAAGATATCGGGTGATGTTAACCCGGTGCATCTGGATGACGCGTTTGCCCGGGATACGCTCTTTAAAGGCCGCATCGGACACGGTATGTGGACCGGTTCAGTGATCTCCGCCGCAGTG
>JAPHUE010000143.1 GCA_026196795.1 Sedimenticola sp. | reverse complement strand
GATGGGCCAAGGCGCTTTGCCAACGAAGCAGGGACTGTATGATCCCCGTAACGAACATGATGCTTGTGGCGTCGGTTTTGTCGCTAATATCAAGGGCCGTAAGAGCCGCAAGATAGTTGAGCAGGGATTAGAAATCCTTGAACGCTTAACTCATCGCGGAGCAGTCGGTGCCGACCCACGTGCAGGCGATGGGGCGGGCATACTTATCCAGATACCGGATAGTTTCTTTCGGGAAGTGGTGGATTTCGAGCTTCCAGAGGTCGGCAGTTATGCTGTAGGCATGCTGTTCCTGCCAAGGGATGAGGCATCCCGGGCTCGGGCGGAAGCAACCGTCATCCGCTTTGTCGAAGACGAAGGCCAAGAAGTAATCGGCTGGCGTGATGTCCCGACTGACAGTGAAGGATTGGGTTACAGCGTCAAGCCGACCGAGCCAGAGATCAAACAGATCTTTATCGGGCGTGGTGAAAACTGTGCTGATCAGGTCGCCTTTGAGCGTAAGCTTTTTGTCATTCGCAAACAGATAGAAAAGGTTATCCGAGAGGCGGGTCTTGAGCGCGGAGATGCCTTCTATTTCACCTCGTTATCTTCACGCACGATTACCTACAAGGGTATGCTGCTGTCAGATCAGGTGGGTGAGTACTACCCTGACTTGAAAGATGAGCGTATGGCTTCTGCGCTTGCATTGGTGCACCAGCGTTTCTCGACCAACACTTTCCCAACCTGGGATTTGGCGCACCCCTTCCGCATGATCGCCCACAATGGTGAGATCAATACCGTGCGGGGTAATGTTAACTGGATGGCAGCGCGCAAGCACGCGATGGCCTCGGAGATACTGGGTGATGATCTGGCCAAGGTTTGGCCGCTGATTCCAGAAGGTCAGTCTGATTCTGCCTCTTTCGATAATGCCCTTGAACTACTGGTTCAGGGTGGCTATTCATTGGCCCATGCCATGATGATGCTGATACCGGAGGCCTGGTCTGGTAATCCGCTGATGGATGAAAAGCGCCGCGCATTCTATGAGTATCATGCGGCATTGATGGAGCCATGGGATGGTCCTGCCGCGGTGGCGTTTACCGATGGCAGACAGATTGGTGCAACCCTTGACCGAAACGGCTTGCGTCCTGCTCGCTATCTGATCACCGATGATGACATGGTGATGATGGCATCCGAAATGGGTGTACTGGATATAGCGGAAGAGCGGATTATCAAGAAATGGCGTCTGCAGCCTGGAAAGATGTTCCTGATTGATCTTGAGCAGGGTCGGATCATTGATGATGCCGAGATAAAACAGCAACTCTCTTCCGAGCACCCCTATCAGGATTGGCTTGACCAGACCCAGATTCACCTAGATCAGCTGCCTGAGATGGTTGGCGCTATGTCACCGGATACCAGCACTTTACTGGATAGCCAGCAAGCCTTCGGTTATACCCAGGAAGATATCAAGTTCCTGCTGACGCCGATGGTTCTGACGGGCCAGGAAGCAACGGGTTCGATGGGTGCGGATAACCCCCCTGCCGTGCTGTCGAATCGGCCGAAGCACTTGTCGACCTATTTCAAACAGAATTTCGCTCAGGTGACCAATCCACCGATCGACCCGATCCGTGAAGAGATTGTTATGTCACTGGTTTCGCTGATTGGTCCACGACCTAATCTGCTCGGCATAGGCCAGAGTGAGCCGAATATGCGGCTTGAGGTGAACCAGCCAATTCTGACTAACACGGATCTGGAGCGGATTCGTGATATTGAAGACAATACTGGCGGTGCCTTCCGTACTCGTACCCTGAGTATCTGCTTCAATGCCGATCAGGGTGTTCCTGGCTTGAAGCTGGCCCTGGATGCATTGGGGCATACCGCTGAGAAGGCGGTTTTGGAAGGGTATAATATCCTTATTCTCTCTGATCGGCGTGCAGATGCAGACCATGTGGCAATTCCGGCATTACTCGCGGTTTCTGCGGTCCATCACCACCTGATCCGCAAAGGCTTGCGCACAGAGTCTGGCCTGGTGGTTGAGACAGGTGCCGCCGTTGAGGTTCATCACTTTGCGACGCTTGCCGGTTATGGCGCAGAAGCCATTAACCCCTATGTAGCCTTCGATACCATCCAGACGCTGTTGCCATCCTTGCCTGAAAAGCTTGGTTTTGAAGAGGCACAGAAGCGCTACATCAAGGCGGTTGGCAAGGGTCTGAAAAAGGTCATGTCAAAGATGGGTATCTCCACCTATCAATCCTATTGTGGTGCACAGATATTTGATGCAGTAGGCCTCTCTACCAGCTTTGTTGATCAGTACTTTACCGGTACATCTACGATGATTGAGGGTGCCGGCCTGGAAGAGGTTGCCGAGGAAGCGGTGCGCCTGCACGCTAATGCCTATGGCAACAACCCCATCTACAGTAAGCACCTTGATGTGGGTGGTGATTATGCTTACCGTCAGCGTGGTGAGGCACATGCCTGGACGCCGGATACCATTGCCAAGGTTCAACATGCCTCTCGGGCAAATGATGCCAAGAGCTACGCTGAGTTCTCTCGCCTGATCAATGAGCAGGACGAGAAGCTGTTGGCTTTTCGCGGTCTGTTTGATTTCAAGTGGGCGGATGAGCCGGTACCACTGGATGAAGTGGAGCCTGCTAAAGAGATCGTCAAGCGTTTTGCTACAGGTGCCATGTCGTTTGGGTCTATCTCCTACGAAGCCCACTCTACACTGGCCATGGCCATGAATGCCATTGGCGGAAAGTCCAATACCGGTGAGGGTGGTGAGGAATCAAGCCGCTTTAATCCATTGGAAGATGGCACAAGAAATCCACAGCGCTCTGCGATCAAGCAGGTTGCGTCGGGACGTTTTGGTGTCACCACTGAATATCTGGTTAATTCAGATGATATTCAGATCAAGATGGCTCAGGGCGCCAAGCCGGGTGAGGGTGGCCAGTTACCAGGTCACAAGGTCAATGCTCAGATTGCACGCGTAAGACACTCAACCCCTGGTGTGGGTCTGATTTCACCTCCGCCTCATCATGATATCTACTCGATTGAGGATTTGGCTCAGCTGATCCATGATCTGAAAAATGTTCAACCAAAGTCACGCATCTCAGTGAAACTGGTCTCTGAAGTGGGTGTCGGTACGGTTGCAGCGGGTGTCTCCAAGGCACACGCCGATCACGTTACGATCTCTGGCTATGATGGCGGTACAGGCGCTTCGCCTCTGACCTCGATCAAGCATGCCGGCTCCTCCTGGGAGATTGGCTTGGCAGAGACACATCAAACACTGGTGCTGAATCAGCTGCGTGGCCGTATCTCGGTTCAGGTCGATGGCGGACTTCGCACCGGCCGTGATGTGGTGGTTGGTGCCTTGCTTGGAGCAGATGAATTTGGTTTTGCTACAGCACCACTGATTGTTGAGGGCTGTATCATGATGCGTAAATGCCATCTGAATACCTGTCCTGTTGGTGTTGCCACACAAGATCCGGAGTTGCGCAAACGCTTTACGGGTAAACCTGAGCACGTGATCAACTACTTCTTCTTTGTTGCGGAAGAGGTGCGTCAGTTGATGGCAAAACTGGGTTATCGCAGTTTTAACGAAATGATTGGCCAGACTGATCGTCTCGATACCCATAAGGCCGTGACCCACTGGAAGGCAAGCGGACTGGATTTCTCGCGTATTCTTGCCAAGCCAAAGGCGGCTGATGGTGTGTCGATTTATAACACCGAAAGTCAGGAGCATGGATTAGAAAAAGCGATCGATCATAAGTTGATCGAACAGGCCAGGCCCGCACTGGAAAAGGCTGAGCCGGTTAAGATTGATATTCCAATCCATAACTACAATCGTACCTTTGGCACCATGTTGTCTGGCCGTGTGGCAGAAAAGTATGGCCATGCCGGATTGCCGGATGACACCATCTATATCAAGGCAAAAGGTATTGCAGGACAGTCGCTGGGCGCTTGGTTAGCTAAGGGTGTAACCATTGAGCTGGCTGGTGAAGGCAATGATTATGTTGGTAAGGGCCTTTCGGGCGGGCGAATTGTGGTTTACCCGCCAGCAGAATCTGGCATAGGCAAGGCTGAAGAGAATATTATCGTCGGCAATACCGTGCTCTATGGTGCCATCAGCGGTGAGTGTTATTTCCGTGGTGTAGGTGGTGAGCGATTCGCCGTTAGAAACTCCGGTGCAACAGCGGTAATCGAAGGTGTTGGTGACCATGGTTGTGAATACATGACCGGTGGTGTTGTGGTCTGTCTCGGCTTAACCGGGCGAAATTTTGCAGCCGGTATGTCGGGTGGTATTGCTTATGTTCTTGATGAAGAGGGGACATTTGAGCAGCGCTGTAATCTCTCGATGGTTGAGCTGGAACCGATTCGGGATGAGGACGATGCACTTGAGGCACTTGATCATCAAGGCGGTGACCTGGAGACCAAAGGTCGTGTTGATGTCAGTCATGATATGACACGTTTTGACTCGATCCGACTGAGACAGCTGATAGAGCGTCATCTGCATTACACCAACAGCAGTGTGGCACAGAAGATTCTTGATAACTGGTTAGAGTACCTGCCTAAGTTTGTCAAGGTCATGCCGGTTGATTATCGCAGGGCACTGCAAGAGATGCAGGTTGAGCAAGCGAAAAGTAGTGAAGTTGCTAAGGGGGGGCGCTGATCATGGGTAAGCCAACAGGTTTCATGGAATATCCGCGTAAGGATCGGAGTAATGCGCCGGTCGCTGATCGGTTGACACATTTCTCTGAGTTTTCGATTGGACTCAGCAGCGAAGAAATGGGCATTCAGGGCGCACGCTGTATGGATTGTGGTATTCCCTTTTGTCATAAGGGCTGCCCGGTCGATAACCTCATTCCAGACTGGAATGACCTGGTCTATCATCAGGACTGGAAATCGGCCATCGATGCACTGCATTCGACCAATAATTTCCCTGAATTTACCGGGCGCATCTGTCCCGCTCCTTGTCAGGAGGCATGTACCCTTAACCTGACGAATGAGCCGGTCACCATTAAAAATATCGAGCTGTCGATTGTAGAAAAGGCCTGGGAAGAGGGTTGGATTCAGCCTCAAACACCGCGTCATAAGAGCGGAAAAAAAGTGGCTATTGTGGGATCAGGTCCGGCCGGATTGGCCTGTGCCCAGCAGTTGGCCAGGGTCGGCCACTCCATTACTGTGTTTGAAAAAGAGAATCGAATTGGTGGGCTGCTTCGCTATGGGATACCTGATTTCAAACTGAACAAGAAGGTGATTGATCGCCGGATGAGCCAGATGAAGGCCGAAGGTGTGAAATTCCGTGGCAATACCCACATTGGTGTGGATATACCAGCTAAGGCCTTGGTTGATAAATTTGATGCGGTGGTATTGACCGGTGGTTCTGAGAAGCCGCGTGATCTGCCTGTACCGGGTCGTGACCTGAAGGGTGTCCACTTTGCTATGGATTTCCTGCGCATGAACAGCCACAGGGTCCAGGGGGATGAGGTTGGTGAAGACTTTATCTCGGCTGAAGGCAAGCATGTCGTGGTCATTGGTGGTGGCGATACGGGTTCCGACTGTATCGGCACCTCAAATCGACAAGGTGCGATTTCCGTTACCCAGATCGAGATCCTTCCGCAGCCACCGGCACAGGAAGACAAGATGACGGTCTGGCCTTACTGGCCTAATAAGATGCGTACCTCAACCTCCCAGGAGGAGGGCTGCGAGCGCCAATGGAGTGTTGCGACCAAGGCCTTTATTGACGATGGAAAGGGCAATGTTAAGGCCGTTCAATGCGTCAAGGTTGAGTGGAAGCAGGACGATCAGGGCGCCTGGCAGATGAGTGAGATCGAAGGCTCGGAGTTTGAGTTGAAGGCCGATCTGGTCACTTTGGCCATGGGTTTTGTGCACCCCGTACATGAAGGAATGTTGGTTGAACTGGGTGTAGCTTTGGATAGTCGAGGCAATGTTCAGGGTGAGACAGAAGGCGTTGCTGCCTATCGCACATCCATCGGTGGCGTGTTTGCCGCTGGAGATATGCGCCGAGGGCAGTCGTTGGTGGTTTGGGCTATTCGGGAGGGACGTCAGTGTGCCCGGTCAGTCGATGAGTACCTGATGGGGAGCTCTGAATTGCCGCGCTAAGTTTTCGCCGGAGGCGGTTGGTAAAAAGGGATGGCCAGGAGTGGCCATCCTTTTTTTTGTCTTTTGTTTTGTCCTGTAGCGCCTATACGACCCAGCAGGTAAATAGGCTCGACTTAAAAATAAATTTGAAGTAAATAATAAGAATCGTTATCATTCGCAATATTGTTAATACCTGTCAATGAAGAAGCACGAAGTCTTTATGGCTAACACTCAGGTACATGTGAATGATTGATACTGTAAGAAAGCTGGTTTTTATTCTGTTTGTTTCCGCTTTACCGCTAGCCACCCTTGCCGCTGAGGCCAACTGGGTATCTGTTGGAGAAGAGGTCATTACCCATGTTGATGCCGCTGAAAAGGCCTATTTAGCTGGCGAACAGAAACAGGCCAAGCGCTCAGTAGTGCGTGCCTATTTTGGCGTATTTGAAGATCGCAAGATGGAAGCCGCCATGCGTATGGAGCTGGGTGCAAAGCATACCTACCTGGTTGAAAGACAGTTTGGTGCATTGCGTAAGGCCATACAGAAAGACGCAGGCTCGATTGAGGTGGCCCAGATTGCTGAGGGGATTCGTGTGGCTATGCGTCGTGATGCCCTGCTGATTGATCAGGCGGGTATCCCCCTGGAAGTGTTTAAGGTCAATCAATGAGTTTTAAATACTTCATTGGTTTGCTGCTTGTGGTGATCAGCTGTGCAGGCTCCGCAGCTGAATACCCCGCTGTTGATTATCAAGTCGTGGTGAATCAACTCACGGCGGCCGGTGATCGTCTCTCGTCGACCTATTCAGCTGAGCGGGCTGAAGAGACGGCAGATGCCTTCTCTGGACTCTACTTTGATATCTTTGAAGGGAGCGGGATGGAGATGTCTATTGGCATGCAGGACCCGGCCCGAAAGAGTGAGCTGGAGGCTTACTTCAGCAAGATCATCGGACTGGCCTCGAAAGAGCGTCCTGCAGAACAGGTAACGGCCGCTTGGCAGACACTACGCGTTGCACTCGAAAAGATTGCGAATGAACAAAAGCCAACCGATAGCAGTTTCTGGGGACTGCTTGTTCAGGCATTCCTGATCCTCTTGAGGGAAGGGTTTGAAGCCATGCTGGTGATTACGGCACTGGTTACCTATCTAAGGCGGCAGCAGGCTACTGATAAGGTGAGGGTGATCTACCAGGGGGCCGTTCTGGCCTTGTTGGCCAGTTTCCTGACAGCGTGGTTGCTGACGGTGGTATTTGAGATTTCAGGGGCCGGTCAAGAGGCACTGGAAGGCGTCACCATGCTATTGGCGGCAGTGGTCCTGTTTTATGTCAGCTACTGGCTGATATCAAAAAGTGAGGCCGCCCGATGGCAGGCCTTCATCAATAGCCAGATTGATCAGGCACTGACGCGTAGCAGCACCTTTGCGCTTGGTTTAGCTGCATTCCTGGCGGTCTATCGGGAAGGGGCTGAAACCGTACTCTTCTATCAGGCCCTTGCAGGTCAGGCTGATGGTAGCTGGGAGCCCCTGTTGATCGGGTTTTGCGGGGCATTGGTGGCGCTTCTAGTACTCTATAAAGTGATGCAGATGGCGTCATTCAGGCTGCCTATTGGCCTTTTTTTTACTATCACCGCTGTGCTGCTCTATTATCTGGCTGTCTCTTTTGCAGGAAACGGCATACTTGAGCTGCAGGAGGCGGGCTGGGTGGGTATTACGCCGCTTGATGGTGGACTGACGATTACCTGGCTGGGGGTCTATCCCAGTGTTGAGAGTATGGCGGCGCAGTTACTTCTGGTTATCCCCCTTCCCTTCGCGTTGGCTTGGTGGTGGGGGCAGCGCCGGCAGCAGTTGGTCGGGGCAAAAGTGTGAGCCTGCCACTCCCTTCGTCTGTGCAAAGAGATGCCATAGCGGATATCCCCATCCGCGTGGGTGGCACTGCTAATGCGCGGATCGCCGGCCCGGTTGAGGCGTTTTTTGTACGCCACCGTGATCAGCTGGTCTGGGTTCATGTGGCGATGTTTCTGTTTTTTCTGGGTATTATTTTTGTACCGCTTTTTCTCCCGGAAGCGGCGGAAAATGCTACTCCGTTGACTGATTACACCCGCTTTGCCAACTATGCGATGTGGGGACTCTGGTTCCCTCTGGTATTTCTCTCGGTCATTCTCACCGGCCGCAGCTGGTGCGGGATTCTCTGCCCAATGGGGGCTGCCTCAGAGTGGGCCAATAAGAAAGGCCTGCAATGGCCCATCCCAGCTTGGGTTCGCTGGGAAGGAACGCCCATTATCAGCTTCTTGGTGATCACCGTGCTGGGCCAGACCGTGGGCGTGCGTGATCACCCGGAAGCGGTAGCGGAAGTATTTGGCGGCACACTTTTATTGGCCATTATTCTCGGTTTTTTCTACGGCAGAAATAAACGGGCCTGGTGCCGTCATATGTGCCCGATCGGCTTGCTGCTTGGCGTTTTCTCACGAATAGGTGCGGTGCAGTTTGCACCTAAGCGGAAGAAGTCTGGTGGAGATCGCTTCACCGAGAAGGGCGTCTGTCCAACCATGATTGATATCCCTCGAAAAGAGGAGTCCCGACACTGCATAGAGTGTTTTCGTTGCGTCAATCCACAGTCGAAGGGCGGTCTCTATCTGCGTCTCCGCCCTGCTGGGGAAGAGATTGAGCAGATTCGAAAACACCATCCGAATCCCTATGAGGTGGCCTTCCTGTTTCTTGGTACCGGTATTGCCTTGGGCGGTTTCCTTTGGCTGGTGTTGCCTGTTTATCAACGGATGAGACAGTCGGTCGGACATTGGTTTATTGAGCAGGAGTGGTACTGGATTGGTGAATCGGGGCCCTGGTGGCTGATGAGCGTTCATCCCCAGCGTCGTGAGGTGTTTAACTGGCTAGATTTCAGCATGATTGTCGGTTTTATGTTGGGTGTCATGCTGTTGCTGGCTCTGGTGCTCTCGTTAACAACGGCACTTTCAGCTTGGCTTGCGGGTAGAGCGGGCGGTGACCTGAAACTGTCTGGGCGATTTGTCGAGTTGGGCTATCAGTATGCCCCGGTTGCGATGGTGTCACTCATATTGGGATTGGGCGGTGAACTGTTTGCTCCATTGGCTAGCTTGGGGTTTACGGCTGAAACAGTAGGTTATTTAAAGGCGGGACTGTTTCTGCTTGGTCTGTTTTGGAGCCTCTATCTGGGTGCGCGGATATTGATTAATCAAGGCGTAGCCGTGAAATCACTCTGGTTACCGTTGATTCCCGGTGTAGTGGGTAGTTTTGTGGTCGGCCTCGCCTGGTGGCCGGCTGTTTTTGGATTGTAAGGAACCCGTTGCGGGAGGCCGTGGCGGGTATTTTTTTAGCATTAAACGCGAATAAGTCGCATTACTATAAATGGAGTCGTGAATGAAACGTACAATTATGAGTCTGGCCTTAGCAGGTTTGTTGGGGAGTGGCATCGCTATGGCAGGTGAGCAGCCGATCGGTGATCCGGTTGAGCTGAATGGAATGGAGATTGCGGCCGTCTACCTGCAGCCTACCATGATGGAACCGATGCTTCCTGGTATGGGCAAGGCTGATATCCACCTTGAGGCGGATATTCATGCCATTAAAGGCAATCAGAATGGCTTTGGTGAAGGTGAATGGATGCCCTATCTGGATATCAGTTATACCATTACCAAGCAGGGAGATGATTGGTCAACAACCGGTCACTTTATGCCCATGGTAGCTTCAGACGGCCCCCATTATGCGGATAACATCAAACTCAATGGCCCTGGAAAATATCATCTGAAGTACCATATCAAACCACCGGCCTATAATGGCTTCTACCGCCATACAGACAAAGAGACCGGCGTGGGTGCCTGGTGGGCGCCGTTTGATCTGGAGTGGGATTTTGCTTTTGTAGGGGTAGGAAAAAAAGGCGACTATTAAACCGTTTTTTAGCGGATCAGATCGTTTCTGGCAACCACGGTGTCATTGATATTCAATGGCGCCGTGTTTCATTTGCTATTTCGGTGTAAACTCGCCCTCTCACCGGCAACACAGGCCGGCGTGTCTCATTGTGTCAGAAAAGGAAACCTGCTGTGTCCAGCTTGAAAAATGATCGATTTCTCCGTGCCCTGCTTCGTGAACCTGTTGATAAAACGCCTGTCTGGATGATGCGCCAGGCGGGTCGCTATCTGCCTGAATACAAGGCAACGCGTGCGAGAGCGGGTAGTTTTATGGACCTCTGCACAAACCCGGAATTGGCCTGTGAAGTGACGCTTCAGCCCCTTGAACGTTTCCCGCTGGATGCGGCGATCCTGTTCTCCGATATTTTGACCATTCCGGATGCGATGGGACTCGGGCTCTACTTTACTGAAGGCGAAGGTCCTAAGTTTAAAAACCCGATCCAGGACGAAGCCGCGGTGAACGCATTAGGCGTCCCTGATCCGGAAG
>JAPHUE010000234.1 GCA_026196795.1 Sedimenticola sp. | reverse complement strand
ATAAACGCCTCAGAGGGTCCTGACTCCACAGAGGAGTCGGAAGGTTTGACTTGTTCTTCTCCCAACATGCTGGCGCTCCGACTTCGGCCTGATATTTTTATAATTTAGCGCTTCAGTATAGGGAGTAGCCACTAAAAATGCGAGAAGGAGGAGGCCTTATCCGATCAACCGGAACCAGGCTGTCTGGTCCTCAACATCGACTTCCCTGACACCAATCGACACACGTGATTCCAGAGGCAAGGCCGAGCGCACCCTAATACGGGTCTCCATGGCCAATTCAGGTATCAGTAAAGTCACTTTAGTATCTGTCACCTCCACCACAATACCCTCGCCAATCCAATCTTTATTATTCTTCAAATACAATAGCTTCCAGTGCATATTTGAGAGTCTTTCTGCGCGTCTGACGGCTCCATTTACCGGTTCAGTCCTACTCACTCGCTCACCAATCTGCTCATAGCTGAGCAAAGGGTCTCCACACAGATGAGCCCGCAATTGCTGATGTACCACCAAATCCAGATAACGCCTGAGGGGACTGGTTGTGCGGCTATAGCACGCCAGCCCAAGCCCGGCATGCGGCCCCTCCTGGGTACGTGATTGTGATGGCTTCATCTTGCGACGATAGGCATACATGGCGGCCATACCTTCAGGAACCTCCGGCTTATCCGGTGCCGGTTGGGTAGCAAAGGGTACGGGTATATTATGCGTGAGCGCATAGCTTGCGATGGCTTCGCCCGCCATCACCATCGCCTCCGTGACCATATCCCGACTCGCCATGCGCTGCAGTGGGCGAATGGTTATTTCCCCCTCGTGCACCCGAACACTGGCTTCAGGCAGATCGATACGTGCCGCACCATTGGCATAACGTCGCTCCCTGTAGCGGTCTGTAATGGCTTTTATGGCACTGAATGGCGCCTCCTGCATACGCTCGTTAGCATGCCCATAGGTTAGACGAGTAACACTGACCCGGCTCTTGCAGAGCTGGACATCGATCACTTGCCCTGCTTCATTCACCTTGAGCCCGATCGACAAGGCGGGTGAGATGGGCTGCAATCCCAGGGCAAGCTGATGGGTGATTTCAGGAGGCAACATATGCACAATCTTTTCGGGGAGATAGAGATTTGCAGCCCGTGCGCGCGCTTCATGGTCGAGCTCAGAGTCTGCTGCGACTACGGCAGCCACGTCAGCCACATGCACCCATAGATAATCGCCATCCATAGAGAGCGCATCATCCGGATCCTCACTCCCTTCATCATCAATCGCATAGGCCTGCATGTGGGTGAGATCGACCCGCTCCTCTTCTGCAAATGACGGGATCTGCAACTCAGGATCGTGCCACGGCAGCATCTGCCGAAATGGATGTGGATTGTAATCTACTGACCAATAACCAACCTGGGTAAGCATGCGATGCGCATTGACCGGCGTCTCCTGATGACCCAGCAGCTGAAGAATTCGACTCTTATCAGCCCGACCCAGCGCCAGCTGTTCGACCTCTATTAATCGCTCTCTATCCTCAGGTTTAATTGCCCGCTGCTCCAAGCGCTTCAGGAATGCGTCCCACGCTTGCTCTGCGGCCAATTTGGCCGCCTTCTCCTGCTGATCGGCTTCCACCTGCTCAGCACTACGTACCTGAATCTGGTCTGGTGTGCCTTCAAAATAGAGACCTTCAGCAACCAAGCTCCAGGTAGCCCAGGCCGTAGCCGGGGTAAACTCACCAAAAATAAGTGAAGCCAGCTCCTCCAGCTGAGTCTGCTCTCCACTCAACAACTCCCAGGCCTCATTGAGTTCACCCGCCAGGTCGACCAGATCTTCCAGCCGATTCAGCGGCCCAGGATGAAGTATGACAACATCTTTCTCTCTGACTCGCTTGCTCTTGCCTGAGCCCAAATCAATATCAATCTTGTCGCTCACCTGTACTACGCGTGCCGGACGGATCTTGTAGAGTGCTAAACTGCCGGGTGCTGCTCTATAAACTGACATGGCCTTCCTGTCTGAATCACTGGGCCAGAGAGTATAAATCCATATACCCAGAGTGGCGACCCGGTAAAATCGATATGATAGTCTTGTTAATAATGATTGTGCCCCAAACTAACCAATCAACAGCTAATTTAATTATTTAGATAAACAGACTATTGGGTTGTTTATTCTATATTTCTACCCAAAGCATATTCGCCTGTCTTGCTCTAAACAGGGCCGGCACCTGAGGAAACAGCAACATGAATAATCAGTGGAAAAGCTTTCTTGAATCGCAATCTGCACTGATCACCGAAAACGGTGACGTTCGCTTTACCTATGACGATCCATTCCCAGCCTGTGCGCTGTTTGATCTCTCACATCTTGGGTTGATTCGGGTTTCAGGTGAGGATGCTCAAAGCTTTCTCCAGGGACAATTTACCAATGATACCCGCGATGTAACGGAAAACCACAGTCAACTCAGTGCCTATTGCTCCCCTAAAGGACGCATGCTGGCCAACTTCAGACTGTTCATGCATCAGTCAGACTACATACTGCAAATGCCTTTAAGTACACATAGCAAAGTACTGAAAAGACTACCAATGTTTGTTCTTATGACAAAAGCACAGGTGACAGATGCAACGGATGAGTTGACTACCATGGGCATTGCGGGAGCCTGTGCCGAATCACTCCTTCAAAATCATTTTGCATCCATTCCTGATCAGCCTGGCGCTGCCGTACAGCAGGCAGAGATGACACTCATCAGATTGCCAGGCACATTGGCACGCTTTCAGATCACTGGATCACCCGATGCAATCATCGCGCTCTGGAAACAACTCGCTGAAAAAGCGACCCCGGCAAACAGCGACTATTGGTCGCTGCTGGATATCCGCGCCGGTATTCCAACGATCTATGAGGAAACAGAAGACGCTTTCGTACCCCAAATGACCAACATGCAGGCTGTCGATGGTGTCAGCTTTACTAAGGGCTGTTATACCGGCCAGGAAGTTGTCGCCCGCATGAAGTATCTCGGAAAATTAAAACGCCGTATGTACCTTGCCTCAGTAAATACCGACACCCCACCACGACCCGGCGATGAGCTTTTTGCACCCGGCAGCGCATCCGGACAAGGCGCAGGACGCATTGTCGATGCCAGACCCTCCCCTTCAGGAGGCTATGAGCTGTTGGCCGTAGCAGAGATCAAGAGCTTTGAAGCGGGCAACCTCCACTTGATAGACGATCAGGGCCCAAAGCTGCAACCAGGCAAATTACCTTATACATTTGAGGAATAAGCCATTCATTTTGGTTCAAGAAACCAGAGATCGATCCGATACAGTGATAACAGCCATGCTGGAAAATCATCTATTGTGGATGACTTACTTTTAGGGACAGAACAGCCGATATGATTGGTAACGACGAATTTTTCGAATCTTTACAAACAGCTATCACAAACAATCAAATCACACTCCCTACCCTCCCGGAAGTGGCGCTCAAGGTTCGCGACGCCGTTGAACAGGAAAATGTAACCGCCCAACAGATCGCTGACATGGTAGCCACTGATGCCGCACTCTCTACGCGGCTGCTTCAAGTTGCCAACAGCCCGCTCTATCGCGGACGCGTCAGCATTGACACCATTCAGATGGCCATCACCCGCCTCGGTTACAAGCTGGTCCGCAGCCTGGTAGTGAGCCTGGCGATGAAACAGATGTTCCAGGCCACATCCGACACCATGGAAGTGCGTTTGCGGCGTATGTGGGAACAGAGCGTGGAGGTGGCCGCAATCAGCCGCGTACTGGCCCAAACCCTCTCCCACCTGGACAAAGACCAGGCCATGCTGGCCGGACTGATCCACAATATTGGTGCACTCCCTATCCTGACCTGGGCCGAATCCTCTTATCCAGAACTGATGGAAGACGAGGCGGCACTGGATTCACTACTGGATGCATTGACACCCGACATCAGTGCGTTAATCCTCAACACATGGGGATTCGCAGAGACACTGGAGGAGGCGGCAAAACAGTCCCGCAACCTGCAATACGATGGTGGCCCACAGGCTGACTATGTGGATGTCGTGATTGTTGCCCGGCTACAATCACAACATTCTGACCAAATCGAGTCACCTGCTGACTGGCTAAAGGTCCCGGCATTCCTGAAGGTAGGCCTCGACCCTGAAATTGAACTGATTGAAATTGAAGGTGTGGCAGAAGATATTGAATCCGTACAGGGGGCCTTCCTCTAGCGCTCATTCTCTTTAAAAGTGAGATAAAAAAAGGGCAGCTACTCCGCTGCCCTTTTTTGTTCTATCACTTGTGTCTATTCAGCCCGCATGTGGGGGAACAGCAACACATCGCGAATCGAAGGAGAATCTGTAAACAGCATGACCAAACGGTCAATGCCGATACCCTCACCCGCAGTAGGTGGCAACCCGTGCTCCAATGCCCTTACATAATCGGCATCAAAATGCATCGCCTCGTCATCCCCTGCCTCTTTCTCTTCCACCTGCATACGGAATCGTTCGGCCTGATCCTCCGCATCATTCAGCTCTGAGAAGCCATTGGCAATCTCACGCCCACCCACAAAGAACTCAAACCGATCCGTAACAAAAGGATCCTCATCACTGCGACGTGCCAGCGGCGAAACCTCAGTCGGGTAAGCGGTGATGAAGGTTGGATTCATCAAACGATGTTCCGCTGTCTTCTCAAAGATCTCAATCTGCACCTTACCCAAACCATAGGTCGGCTTTAGAGGGATGCCAAGGCTATCAGCCAATGCCCGGGCCAACTCCAGATCTTCAAGCTGAGCCTCACTGATCTCCGGGTTGAAGTGAAGGATTGACTCTTTCACCGTCATACGCACAAAGGGCTGACCAAAATCGTAACTCTCGCCCTGGTAGTTGATCGTTGTGGAACCCTGAATCTCCTGCGCCAGGCCACGCAACATCTCCTCAGTGAGATCCATCAGGTCACGATAGTCCGCATAGGCCTGATAGAACTCCAGCATGGTAAATTCCGGATTATGCCGCGTAGATAGCCCCTCGTTACGGAAATTACGATTGATCTCGTAGACCCGTTCAAAACCACCGACCACCAGACGCTTCAGATATAGCTCTGGGGCGACACGCAAAAACAGTTGCATATCGAGGGCATTGTGATGGGTCATGAAGGGTCGGGCCGTGGCACCACCGGGAATAGCCTGCATCATGGGGGTCTCAACCTCCATGAAATCCTTCTTATTCAGATAGTTTCGAATAAACTGGATCATCTGCGTACGAACCCGGAAGGTGTCACGGGACGATTCACTCATAATCAGATCCAGATAACGCTGACGATAGCGCTGCTCCTGATCGGTGAGCCCATGGAACTTCTCTGGCAACGGACGCAGCGATTTGGTCAGTAGTTTCAACTCATCGCAGCGGATAGATAGCTCGCCCGTCTTGGTTTTGAAAAGCTGACCTTCAGCACCAATGATATCGCCTACATCCCACTCTTTTTTGTAGATCTCATTATAGAAACCCTCAGGCAGAGAATCCCGCTGAACAAACAGCTGAATCTTTCCCGACATGTCCTGCAAATGGGAAAAACTGGCCTTTCCCATCACACGACGACTCATCATTCGCCCTGCAACACGCACCCGGACACCCAGGCTTTCTAACTCTTCCTGACTCTTTTCGCCGTATTCGGCATGCAGTTCACCAGCCACCACATTGCGACGAAAATCATTTGGGAAGGCAACACCCCGCTCGCGGATCTGCGTCAGCTTTTCCCGGCGCTGGGCTATTAGCTTATTCTCATCCTGGATCTGTTCACTCATGGCAAAAACTCATTATTTATTGCAAGGAGGCCATTACATTACTAAAAACATTCTGGCCACTTAGTCTCTTAGTTTAATCTGCGGTTACAGACCACTCTTCAGGCTGGCTTCCAGGAACATATCCAAACCACCGTCCAGGACGGCCTGGGTATTACCCGTTTCTACACCTGTACGCAGATCCTTAATACGGGACTGATCCAGAACATAAGAGCGAATCTGGCTACCCCAGCCAATATCAGACTTACTGTCTTCCAGCTCTTGCTGATCAACACTGCGCTTCTGCATCTCATGTTCATAGAGCTTGGCTTTGAGTTGTTTCATCGCCTGATCTCTATTCTTGTGTTGTGACCGGTCATTCTGACACTGCACAACAATGCCCGTTGGATTGTGGGTTATTCGAACAGCGGACTCGGTTTTATTCACGTGCTGTCCACCCGCCCCACTGGCGCGATAAACATCAATGCGCAGATCAGCAGGATTAATATCAATCTCAATCGAGTCGTCAATTTCAGGTGATACAAACACAGCAGCAAACGAAGTGTGACGACGATTGCCGGAGTCAAAAGGTGACTTCCTCACCAGACGATGCACACCGATCTCGGTTCTCAGCCAGCCGAAGGCAAATTCACCTTCGAAACGGATAGTGGCAGATTTTATACCCGCTACATCACCGGGAGAGACCTCCATCAGCTCGGTTTTAAAACCGCGATGCTCACCCCATCGAAGATACATGCGCAGGATCATTTCCGACCAATCCTGGGCTTCTGTGCCCCCTGAACCCGCCTGAATATCCAAAAAAGCGTTGGCGCCATCCATCTCGCCCGAGAACATGCGCCGGAACTCCAGTTCAGACACCTGCTTTTCATAGTCATCAAGATCGGTGACAACTGAATCAACCGTCTCCTCGTCACCTTCCTCAACTGCCATCTCCAGCAGATCACTGGCATCATTCAAACCATTAAAGAGTGAATCAAGCGTCAGAACGATAGCCTCAAGTGAAGCACGCTCCTTTCCCAGTGTCTGGGCATACTCCGGGTCATTCCAAATTTCAGGATCTTCAAGCTCTCTGAGTACTTCAGTCAGGCGTTCCTGTTTGCCATCGTAGTCAAAGATACCCCCTGAGGGATTCTGAGCGCCCTCGTAATTCACTGATTTT
>JAPHUE010000066.1 GCA_026196795.1 Sedimenticola sp. | reverse complement strand
TCCGCTCCTTTACTTTATCTTCCAGTTGATCGGCCCAGGTTTGAATTTGCTGATTTTTTTTCTCCAGCAGATCCAACATGGCATCAAACTCCCGGGCCAGCTCGCCTATTTCATCCCGGGAAGATACCATCCCAATTCTCTTTGCTTCGCCTTCACGGGTCGCCCTTACCACCCGACTCATGGTCTCCAAGGGTTTGAATATCGATTTGGCTCCCTGAATTGCTAACAAAGATGAGAACCCCATCAGCAACAAAAATAACAACACGAGTATGCCGAGCGCCTGCCAGAGTTCATTGCGAAAGGGCTTTTCAAGAAAGCCGGCATAGAGCATACCGACCCGATTACCATGCACATCAATGATCGGTTCGTAAGCTGACAGATACAAGTCATTAACCACAAAGGCGCTATCTATCCAGACTTCACCCTGATCAAGCACCTGGGTGCGGACTTCATTGGATACCCGGGTACCCAACGCCCGCTCGCCTGGTCTTAACGGTACATTGGTGGTGATACGGACATCATCGATAAATACCGTAACCGTACCGATACTGCCTTCTGGCAAGCTACCGGGGCCATACACCAACTCACTGATGGTATCGACGAAACTGAAATTATCATTCAATGAAACACCCGCATCGACGACAGCCACCAATGCACCGCTAAGATCACGCACGGGATGCAGGGCACGAATCATCATCGCCCGGTCTTCTATTGTTCGTTTGGTGGGCCTTGCCTTTGGGGTAGGGATCAACGGCAGTTGATACTGTTCAGCCAAGGCGACAGAAATTTGCCTGAGTGCTGCCTGGCTAAATATCTCTATACCAACTCGCGGCTCACCCTGCAGGGCCGCCAGCAGTGAAGGAGACTGACTGTTCTCTTGGGGATTTCCAGTGGACGTCTGGGCATCCCGCCCTGTTTTATCCAGTAGCCGGATATAGGTAAAACCGGAGGCCGATTTAAGCGTGAGCAGTTGCTCCTGAATCGACACAAAATCCTTGGCCTCTAAAGCCGTGCGAAAAGGATAGGACTCAGTTAAACGGCCTAACTGCCCCAGATAATCCTCACGGATTCGCCGAAAAATATCATGCGACACTGAAAGGTCGGTATTAACCTTCAGGTAGAGCTGATCATAGGTCGCATTAGCCCCCCAATAGATAGCCAATGCCAGGGCAATCGGCATAATCAGCACAATAGGGAATAGCACAAGGGTCAAGAGCTTATAGCGTAACGACCCGTTGATGCGTTCGAGTATTTGCTTAAACAGATTCACGAGCTAGGGCCTGTTAACACGATGCGGATGTCCAGCGTTGGCTATAAACATATTGTTAACAGGCCTTAAGATGTCTACTCACTTAAACCCCAAGTTTGAACTTTGCGTTCCAGGGTTTTTCGTGAAATCCCAAGTAACCGGGCCGCTGCCGATTTATTTCCGCCCTCACCTTCCAGCACACGCAGAATATGGCGCTTCTCAACCTGCTCAAGCTGCAACTCAACACCACTCTCCTCCTCTCCTGCCTGATCAGTAGAAAATGAAGGTCCGGAGAGGCACTGGCTGGGGCTGCTGTTCAATAACAGGCAGCGCTCAATGACATTCTTCAGTTCACGGACATTGCCTGGCCAGTCATAATTGCGCAGACAGGCCAGATCAGACTGTGAAAGCTGTGGCGGTTCAACACCCAGCTCGGCCGCCAGTGACTTACTGAAATGGGCCGTCAGCATGGGTATATCATCCAGCCTCTCCCGCAGGGAAGGCATCCTGATGGAGAGTACATTCAGCCGATAAAACAGATCTTCCCTGAATTCACCATTGCGTACCTGTTCACTCAAGTCCCGGTTGGTTGCGGCAATAATACGTACCGCCACCGGCACCTCTTTATTCGATCCTACCGGCCTGACCGTTCGCTCTTCTAAAACCCTGAGCAGATGGGCCTGCATGGAAAGAGGCATTTCACCAATCTCATCCAAAAACAGGGTGCCCTCATTAGCATAGGTAAACAGCCCTTCACGGGCCTGATGTGCGCCGGTAAACGCGCCCTTAATATGTCCAAACAGCTCACTCTCCAGTAGCTCCGCTGAGATGGCGCCGCAGTTTACTGGAACAAAGCTGCCTACCCGACCACTCCACTCATGAATCGCCCGAGCCGCCAGCTCTTTACCTGTGCCTGACTCCCCTTCAATCAAAACAGTTGAAGGCATCGGCGCCACCCGTTTGATCACCTGACAGAGATTTTTGATCAGCTCACAATCACCCACCATCCCCGACTTATCAAAGATGTGATCCACCTGGCGCCGCAGCACAAAATTCTCACGCTGCATCTTCTGTCGATCCATGTAACGCTTAACCGAGGCCATCATCTGCTCCATGCGAAACGGTTTCATAATAAAATCTTCCGCCCCGGCCCGTAGAGCGGCTATAGCTGTCTCCAGGTCAGCATAGGCGGTCATGAATATCACGCCGGTCGCGGCCCCCTGCTCCCTTAGCTCAGTCACCCACTCAACACCCGTTCGCCCGGGCAGACGAATGTCGGCAATAATCAGGTCGAAATAGCATCGCTCATGCAGTATCTCGGCTGCCGCCGCATTTTCCGCTGTTTCAACCAAACCAAAATACTTCTGTAAACCTCGTTGCAAGAAGCTGCGAATCCCCGGCTCATCATCCACTATGAGTACCGAAGTCATACGCGTATTTGATTCAATCGGTTGCGAATCCATTACATGCTCTGCCAATGCAGCCACCCTTCTGTTGGTTTGAAGTTCGAAGTTACCGTTCAGTGCCCTGGGGACAACGCTTTAATTTAGTTCGAAAAATAGTCGCCTATTCGGCAGCCAAACTCGACAGCCATCCTATTTTAAAGCCTGTATTGATTCAGTATGGGACATTTTGACCCAATTACTAGCTTAAACAATGAGACAGTTTGGCATAACGCACCTCATTCATAGCCTCTTTTAAGCTAGGTGAATTCGCCAAAATCGACCATATCGAACCATTTACTCTGACAAACAGCCCTTTTTTACGACTTTCTTCTGACTCAACCACCCGAAACAACAGGCAAAAATCGAACCAGCTTCTATACGATGGTTTGGCACTTTTATTGCTCAACCTCTTCAAAGCCGTGTTGATAGCATCGTTGGATCATTAGAAATCCGCATCAACAAGTCAGATAGCATCAGAGGAGAGACTGCATGATTTCATTCCCGTTACCACTCATAGGATTCAGTGCATTCAGTGGCACCGGGAAGACCACCTTGCTAACACAGGTATTACCACTCCTTAAAGAGCAAGGATTACGGGTCGGCGCAATTAAGCATGCCCATCACGAATTTGAAGTGGACTACCCCAATAAAGACAGCTATCGCCTTCGAAAAGCCGGAGCTGATCAAATGCTGGTCGCCTCACGCCAGCGCATCGCCCTGATAACCGAACGGGAAGATGACCTGGCCGAACCGGAACTCTGCGAGCTGTTAAAGTCGCTGGATACCCGCACACTGGATCTGGTGCTTGTGGAAGGCTACAAGCGTGAACATTTTCCAAAGATTGAGCTGCATAGACCTTCACTGGGGAAAAAACTACTCTATCCCGAAGACCCCAATATCATTGCTATCGCTACGGATGACAGACTCTCGACCACACCCTGCCATATCCCGGTACTGGACCTTAACAGCCCTGCTGGAATCGTAGACTTTTTACTCAGCATTACACTTCAACATAAGAAACAGCCCTTGCAGACTTTCTCACTTCAGCGCCAGCATCGTTTTCAATAGACCAGAAAAACCTGGCTTTGATAAAAGCAGGCATTGATCCCTGTTTATTGCGTACCTTATCGGCAGCAAAGGTTTTATTAGCCAATGCAATTTAGTGTAGAGTTAGCCGAACCCAGCTAACCAGAACACTATGAAAAAACAGATTGCGATTGTTGAAGACGAACCCGCCATCCGCGAGAACTATGCCGATCTGCTGAGCCGTCAGGGATATCAGGTCAAAGGGTACGCCAATCGGCAAGAGGCCATCACGGCTTTTCGCCAACAGTTACCTGATCTGGCCATTCTTGATATCGGGCTGAATGATGAGATGGAAGGTGGCTTTGAGCTCTGCCGTGAACTGCGCGCCCTATCAAGTACACTACCGATTATATTTCTGACCGCCCGCGATAACGAACTCGATACCGTATCGGGCTTGCGACTGGGTGCTGATGACTATCTGACCAAAGACATTAGCCTGACCCATCTCTCCGCCCGTATTGCCGCCCTGTTCAGGCGCATGGAGGCACTGAAGCAACCAACTGAGCCTGATAAAATTCTCGAACGAGGAGGACTGACGGTTGACCTGAATCGTTTCCAGGTAAACTGGAATGGTGTGGCTATCGACCTCACTCTGACAGAGTTCTGGTTTGTCCATGCGCTCTGCAACCATCCCGGTCACGTCCGTAGCCGTGACCAATTGATGGATGCTGCCAATATTCTGGTGGATGCCACGAGTATCAGCACCCACATCAAACGTATCCGACGTAAGTTTGAAGATATCGACCACACCTTCAATGCCATTGAAACCGTCTATGGTCTGGGGTATCGCTGGAATATCACACCCGCATGACACAAGAACGCCGTTTTACACGCAGCATTCGCTTCAAACTTCTGCTGGTTTCACTCACACTACTGGCCATCCCCTGGGCGGGTTATCGTTATATTCAAGAGACAGAACGCTTTCTTCGTCAGACACAGGAGACAACGCTGCTCAGTACGGCCCAGGCCGTGGCAGCGATATTGAATGACTCACCCGCGCTGTTCGATCCCGCACAGACAGGCGTGGACTCTCCAAACGAATCACTAATCTATCTCAACCCACTCAGCCAACCGATACAGCTGGATGGTTACAGCGAAGACTGGCTGCCCTATTTGGGAAACAGTGAAAAGTATCCGGAACAGGATGACTGGAAGTTCGAGACACTGCTTGGGGAGTACGGCAGCCATCTCTATCTGTTTATTCGCGTTAAAGACGACCATGTGCTGCACCTGCCCCCCGCCGCTACCCGTTTGGATCAGGGTGATTATGTTCAGATCACTATTCAGCAGACGAATGGACAACAGATAGACTATCGCCTGGCCACTACCGCCCCCGGTTGGATCACCGCGCATCAGATGCCAACCCGTAAAGGTGACCCCTATCCGGTTCGCCGGGAAGACCGGATACAGGGTGAGTGGCAGACCGCCGAACACGGCTACACGCTGGAGCTGCGTATCCCCCAGTACCTGATGGGGGATCGCATGACCCTTACCGTTGCTGACCTGGATGATGCCAGCCGACCTGAAACAAGAGCGATCTACTCAACCCAACCAGACAGTAACTCACCAACGTTGGGACGCCTGATCCGGCCCGACCCTGAAATTGGTCGCCTGATTGGTGGCTTCCAGCATGAGAATGCCCGCATCTGGGTGGTTAACAATCAACGTTTGGTGCTCGCCAGGCGGGGACAGCTACAGCCCTCCGATAGCAGCGTTAATCCGGTTGAGCCGCCCCTGCCCTCCCTGATGCAACTGCTAATGCGCCTGGTGCTGGATCAGCCGAGCGAAAACTTTGAAGACGAGTTCAGCGGCAGCACCCGACTCAGTGGAGAATCGATTGAGGCCGCCCTGGCGGGTAAACAGCAGACCCGCCGTCGCAACACCCCGGACAACAAAGCGGTCGTACTCTCGGCGGCCTGGCCGATTGAATCCAAACAGGGCATAGAAGGCGCTGTACTGGTTGAGCAAACCACCAATAAAATATTGAGTCTGCAAAACCAGGCGCTGGAGAAGATTACAGGCATTACCCTGCTGCTTTTTCTTTTCACAGGATTGGCCATACTCGGTTTTGCTACCCTGCTCACACGACGCATCCGACATCTTAGCAGTCGTATCGAAGAAGCGGTCACAGTCGATGGCCGGATTCAGGGCAAGCTGGAACCGGATCACTCAGAGGATGAGATAGGCGACCTCAGCCGCAGCTTTTCCAGCGTACTTAATCGTCTGGCAGAATATAATCGCTATCTGGAAGCGATGGCCTCAAGGCTCGCTCATGAGTTCAGAACCCCGCTGACGATTGTGAAATCCTCCCTGGAAAACCTCAACGCCACCCGGGATCCCGACACTCAATCGCGCTACCTGCTGCGGGCCGAAGAGGGGATTGAGCGTCTAGGTCTGATTCTACATCGAATGCGCGAAGCGACACGTTTGGAACAGCAGTTGATGCAGACCGAGATTGTGGCCTTCGATATCAATGCCATGCTGGGTATGACAATAGTGGGTTATCGCCAGGGCTTTCCAGAAGCCCGGTTCGATTATCAGGGAGTTGCCGAACCCCTGTTTATCAAAGGGGCGCCCGACCTGATCAACCAGGCACTGGACAAGCTGATCAGTAATGCCGTTGATTTCCATCAACCAGAATCGCCCATTGAATTAATCCTGACGTCTCATGACAATGGCACGATCAAGCTATCAATCTGCAACCAAGGACCTGCACTTCCTTCTGGCATGGAACAGGAACTGTTCGCTTCCATGGTCTCTATCCGGGACGCCAAACAGGG
>JAPHUE010000021.1 GCA_026196795.1 Sedimenticola sp. | reverse complement strand
GTGACATATTCCGGCATGCCGTTGTCGTCATAGTTGGGGTAAGACTCACCCTTGATCAGTGGGTAGAGGTACTCCTTGCACTTGTCGGTGATGCCAAAACCGTCTTCCGTGATGAAATCCATGGGCATCATTTTTTCAACATTGGCCACCTCACTGAGCGGCGCTTCGCCAATGGACCATTTGTAAGGTGTGGAGGACTCTCTTACTACCGTAGGCATGATGGAGTTCTTCCCCTCCAGCGCCTTCTCTACTGCGGCCTGGCCCAGGGCATAGGCCTGCTCAACGTCTGAGGCTGAGGCCAGATGGCGTGCCGCACGCTGTAAATAATCGGCTACGGCCCAGTGGTATTTGTGGCCCAACGCATCCTTGATGATGTTGGCAACCACCGGGGCGGCACCACCCAGCTGGGCGTGTCCAAATGAGTCACGGGTACCCTGTTCTGCCAGGAATTTCCCATCCGGCCAGTGGCAGCCCTCTGAGACCACGATCGTGCAGTAGCCATGCTCTTTGACTTTTTCATCGACGGAGGCGAGGAATTTAGCCTGGTCGAACTCAATTTCAGGAAAGAGCGTGACAACGGGAATACCATAGTCTTCAACCAGGGCGCCGGCGGCGGCAATCCAGCCGGCGTGACGACCCATTACCTCAATTACAAAGATTTTGGTTGAAGTGGCCGCCATTGAGCGAACGTCATAACTGGCTTCCAGGGTGGAGACGGCGATGTACTTTGCCACCGAGCCAAAGCCGGGGCAGTTATCGGTAATCGGCAGGTCATTATCGACGGTTTTGGGGACATGGATCGCCTGTACGGGAAAGCCCATCTTCTCTGACAATTGGGAGACCTTGTAACAAGTGTCAGCCGAGTCACCACCACCGTTGTAGAAGAAATAGCCGATGTTGTGGGCCTTGAAGACCTCGATCAGGCGCTCATATTCACGCTGGTTCTCTTCCAGGCTTTTCAGCTTGAAGCGGCAGGAGCCAAAGGCGCCAGAGGGGGTGCTGCGCAGGGCGGAAATAGTCGCATCGGTCTCCTGCTGGGTATCAATCAGCTCCTCGGTGAGGGCGCCAATGATACCGTTGCGTCCCGCATAGACGGTACCAATCTTGTCGGCGTGTTTGCGGGCGGTCTCGATGACGCCGCAGGCCGAGCTGTTAATGACGGCGGTCACGCCGCCCGATTGTGCATAGAAAGCGTTTTTCTTGGTCATGCTTTCACTATCCTCTTGTTTAGTTTAATAATAATTCGATGTTTATTGGCTGGCAGCTGGATGGTCAGATATCACCGCGCTCTTTCGCCTCAAAATCCGCTTGCGCTTGAAGGAGTGACACCACGCACTCGGTGATGTCGGTATATTCATAAACCCCGGTGTTGTACTGGCGATAAGGTTTATAAAAGAATTGGCAGCGGTAATTGCGATCGCCTGCTTTAAAAATGACAAAATGGCAGCCGTCCCACTGCCAGTACCAGACCGGGCAGGCGCTCAACTCTCGATCAGAGGGGCGCAGGCGAATCTCTGAATCCGCCAGTTGCAGCTCAACCTCCTGGCCATAACGCTCACGCAGGGTGGTGCGAATGATCCAGGTTTCATTGTCGGTAATATCGGGTATTGTCTGCATGATTATCTTATGTTTGAGTAAAGAAGCATAAGGATAACCTATCCAGTGTGTCCTTGCCCAGAATAACACTACATTTAGTGATTGACTTGGTGTGATTGATCCGTTTACTGTAGCTGACGTTTTCGCAGCCGACCAATGCAAATGTTGGATGCGGGCATGGAAAAACCTAATTCATGCTTAAATTCAACCAATTACGTGTTGAATCAAAGCCGGATAAACGATAAGGTTATTCGGTAAGGCGAATAGATAGAAGGAGGGGGACCCGGTTCAGTTATAACTGAATCATTGCCAGGAGGCGCCGTACAGATCAAATCACCAAAGTTTCAGAGTGAACGGTCTGACAGACAGGCAAAAAAAATAGAACGTCCTGTACGTATAGAATAAGCCTGGAGGAGTTTTGATGGGACCATTAATGGTCCCGTTTCTTTTTCCGGGGTGTTATTTCCGATAGTTAGTCGCCAGCAACGGTCATCTGTTCAATTAGCAGAGAGCCGGTGCGAATATTGCTGCGGCGCTCTTCATCATTACCTACGGCCAGTAGCTGGGCAAACATCTGCTTCAGGTTTCCTGCGATAGTAATCTCTTCAACCGGAAATTGAATCTCGCCATTCTCTACCCAGAATCCAGCCGCTCCCCTGGAATAATCCCCCGTCACCATATTCACGCCTTGCCCCATCATCTCGGTAATCAGCAGGCCGTTGCCCATCTCTTTGAGCAGGCCTTCAAGATTGTGCTCCCCTGGGGTGATGCTCAGATTGTGTGTGCCACCGGCATTGGCGGTGCTCTGCATGCCGAGTTTGCGTGCCGAGTAACTGCCCAGCAGGTAGGTTTCCAGGACGCCGTCCCGAATGATCTGCTTGTCATAGGTAGCCACCCCTTCGCTATCGAAAGAGGCGCTACCCAGTCCGCCGGGGATGAGCGGATTTTCCTGGATCTGGATATGGTCAGGGAAGATCGGCTTGCCCAGATGGTCAAGCAAAAAGCTGGCCTTGCGATAGAGGCTGGAACCGCTGATGGCGCCAACCAAATTACGCAGCAAACCACCAGCGATATCGGAGCGAAAGATAACCGGAGTTTGCCGGGTGCTGATTTTTCTTGAACCAAGTCTGGCCAGGGTGCGCTCGCCTGCCTCGCGACCAACTGCGGTGGCGTCTTCCAGCTCTGTAGACTTGCGGCCCACGGTATACCAGTAATCGCGCTGCATGGCGCCGTCCTGTTCACCAATCACAGAACAGCTCAGGCTGTGGCGGCTGCTTGGATAACCGCCAATAAAACCGTGACTATTACCGTAGACATGCAATCCGCTGTGGCTGTTGATACCAGCCCCTTCGGTATTACTGATTCTGTTATCCAGCTCAAGGGCGGCCGCTTCACAGGTGATGCCCAGCTCAATCGCCGCTTCCGGCGTGATATCCCAGGGGTGGTAAAGATCCAGGTCAGGTAGTTCGGTTGCCATGCGATTGGCATCGGCCAGGCCGGTATAGGGGTCTTCATTGGTGTAGCGGGCGATGTTGCAGGCGGCCCGAACGGTGTCTTTGATCGCCTCAGGCTTGAAGTCAGAGGTGCTGGCGGAGCCTTTTCGTTTATCAAAATAGACGGTTATCCCCAGTCCCTGATCGCGGGTATGTTCAATAGTCTCTACATCGCCCTTGCGAACATTGATTGAGAGTCCACTATCGCTGGAGACGGCCGCCTCTGCAGAGGATGCGCCCAACTGTTTTGCTTCTTTGAGCAGGTCATGGACCATCTGTTCAAGCTGCGCCTGACGCGTTGTCATTTGATTCTGTTCACTCATCTGTTTGTCTCACTGGGAGGGTTCAAGCGTTGGTACCGCCAACGGTCAGGTTATCGATACGCAGGGTAGGCTGACCGACGCCAACGGGTACGCTTTGCCCCTCTTTTCCGCAGGTGCCTACGCCGGCATCCAGTGCCAAATCGTTGCCAATCATGCTGACTTCGGTAAGCACTTCAGGGCCGCTGCCTATCAGGGTGGCGCCTCTTACCGGGCGCGTAACCTTACCGTTCTCTATCAAATAGGCCTCACTGGCCGAGAAGACAAATTTCCCGGAGGTGATGTCGACTTGTCCGCCGCCAAAATTGACCGCATAGAGCCCGTTCTTAACGGAAGCAATAATCTCCCCGGGATCATGTTGGCCGGGCAGCATATAGGTGTTGGTCATGCGGGGTAGGGGCAGATGGGCATAGGATTCACGCCGCCCGTTGCCTGTCGAATGGGTGCCCATCAGATGGGCGTTATGCTTGTCCTGCATATAGGCTTTTAGCAGGCCATCCTCGATCAGGGTGGTGCATTCTGAAGGGGTGCCCTCATCATCGATGCTGAGCGAACCCCGGCGCCCGGGCAATGTGCCGTCATCCACAACGGTACAGCCGGAAGCGGCTACCTTTTCACCTATTCGTCCAGCGAAGGCCGAGGTGCCTTTGCGGTTGAAGTCCCCTTCCAATCCATGCCCGATGGCTTCATGCAGCAGAATGCCTGGCCAACCAGAGCCTAAAACCACCGTCATGGTGCCGGCGGGTGCGGCTTCTGCCTCCAGATTGACCAGTGCCTGGCGAACCGCCTCACGGGCGTACTCCAGGGCACGATCCTCATCAATAAAGAATTGGAACCCCTGCCGGGCGCCACCCCCGCTGGAGCCCTGTTCCCTGCGGCCGTCTGCTTCGACAATGACATGGACATTGCAGCGAACCAGCGGACGTACATCACCGGAGAGCGTGCCATCGCTGGCGGCCACCATAATAACGTCGTGTGCAGCGACCAAGCTGGCGATGACCTGCTGAACCCGTGGATCCTGTTTGCGTGCCTCAGCATCCAGTTTGCGCAGGAGTGTGATCTTCTCCTCTTCGGACATCGTCTCCAGGGGATTGATCGGGGCATACAGTTGCCGGGGTGGAGTGGTGCGACTCAGACGGGTTTTACCGTCGGCACCGGCTCTGGCGATGGCGCGTGCCGTGCGTCCTGCTTCGAGCAGGCTCGGCAGGGCTATTTCATCGGTGTAGGCAAAGCCGGTTTTTTCGCCACTGATGGCGCGCACGCCGACGCCTTGTTCAATATTGTAATTTCCATCACGAATGATGCCATCTTCCAATACCCAGGACTCCAATCGACTGGCCTGAAAATAGAGGTCGGCTGTATCGATCTGTGAGGTGAGTAGTTGGTCCATCACCCGGTCAAGATCCTGCTCACTGAGCGATGCAGGGGCAAGTAAGGTATTACGTGCGATTTCTATGGTGTCTGACATGCTGATAATCAATTATTCCTGTGTTGGTATAGCCCCTGGCAGATAATGTGACTGCCAGGAGGGGAAGCCATTACTCGAAGCAGGAAAAGCTTTAAGCTGGTCATATGGAGAATAGACAGCGTCCGGGCGCTATAGTTTGCGGTGATCGATGGTCGGGAAGTTACGGCGTAGCGAAGCGAGATAGCCAAGGTCGAGTTTGCAGCTGACTGAACCTGTGCCCCTAGGCACCTGGGAGAGAATATTACCCCAGGGATCCACGATCATGCTGTGGCCGTGTGTCTCTCTGCCGTTGATATGAAAGCCACCCTGCGCTGCTGCAACCACATAGGAGAGATTCTCAATGGCTCGAGCTCTGACCAGGGTATCCCAATGGGCCTTGCCTGTGATGGCGGTAAAGGATGAGGGCATGCAGGCGATCTCCATTCCCTTATCCAGCAGCTTGCGGAATAGCTCCGGGAAGCGCAGGTCATAGCAGACAGCAATACCCAGTCGACCGAAGGGTGAATCAAGCACGACGATCTCATCGCCCGGTTCGATGGTTTCTGATTCGACATAACGCTCATTTGCTTCCACCAGGTTGACATCAAACAGGTGAATCTTGTCATACCGCCCAACCCGTTGGCCTTTATCGTTATACACAATACAGGCAGCCCGCACTTTGCTGTTGTCATGGGCTTCGAGGGGGATGGTTCCGCCGACAATCCAGACTTCATGTCGCTTGGCCAGGTGACTGAGGAACTCCTGTAGCGGTCCGTCATGATCGACTTCCCGAAGTGCGCAGAGGTCTCGATCCTGCTTACCCATAAAGGCAAAGTTCTCAGGAAGAACAACCAGGCCAGATCCATTATCGACGGCCTCGGTAACCAGTCGTTCGACTTCCAGTAGATTGGCGCTGACATTGGGGCCGGTAGCCATTTGAATGGCGGATACTCTTGCTCTCTCTTTACTCATGGTTGAAGCGGAATTCCTCTGTTATCCAGAAACACACAAGCTGTGGGCGCTGTTTTTTTCGAGCATAGCATTAACCCTACTATCGACCAAATTTGTAGCGATGGGCGCTACTGTTGGTCACGGGGTGTCTGTTCATATTTCGGGCCTGTAGGTTTCAGTTTTTCTAACAGGCGGGAGAAAAAACGGGATGGCTTCTTCTCCTGGTCACTCTTTTTCTCACTCGTGGTTTCATCGTTCCCTGTGGGTGAGGCGGGCTGTTTGGCTGGTTCGGCTTGAGCAGGCTCTTCCAATTCAAGGTCAGTTGTTGGATCGGGTTCTACTGTCTCTGTCTTACTGGGTGAAGAGGGGCTGGCCGTTGTTCCCTGATCAGCTGTCTCCCTGTTTCGAGGGGTCAGTATCGGGTCATCCCAGGATCCGGTTGCCAGGTACTGCAGCTGGGTGACCTTATCAAATGAGTCGCCCACCAGTTGTTGTGCTATGAAGAGTGCGGCCCCTACCGCAGGGCCACCCGCAATGGCGCCGGCTATGGGTATGCTGGAGGAGATCTTTGGCGTTATGGTTATCAGTGAATCAAAGTCTTCATCACCCAGACCGATGCGCCCGGAAAGCTCAATATTCGCTGAAGGTCCTTTCATCTGAAAGTCGTTGGTATAGGCATCGCCGCTATCCAGCAGGAAGTTGCCGGTAATAGAGTCGAAGGCGAAACCCTTTTTGAATATATCGCTAAAGTCGAGAGTTAGCCTGCGTTTGAGCGCACCCAGATTGAAGAGTCCGAAAAGCCGCCCGACCCCGGGGTCGACCTTTAGGAATCGCCCCTCGCTCACCTGCAAACCAACCTGACCATTCAAGACTTTGCTGCTCACGTCCATCGGACTGCCGTCCCAGTTAAGACGACTATCGATTTCAACCGAGGCATCGCGCAGGTTGTCTGAGAACTTGAGGTCTTTCAGTACAGCACCCAGGTCGCGACTGGATAGAGCGAGATCAATTCGAGTATGCGCCTTACCCGCGGTGTCCAGCAGCCAGTCTCCGGTGGTCGAGATGACTATACGCTCAGAGTTGAGTGAGGCCGTTTGTAGTGAAAGGCCATTATCCCGCTTTTGGGTTATCAACTGCAGGGAGCCAAAGGGCTTGTCATTGATTGTCACTGTATCGGCGTGCACTTCAACGGCAGGTAGCCGGGTTGGGTCAATCGGGTCAGCCGCTTTCAGTTCGATCAACTTTTTCTCATCTAGCAGGGAATCATCTATGCTGAGATTGAGTTGCTTCAGTTTCAGTCGTATGGGTTCATCCTGCTGTTGGGCGGGCATCACTACCGTGCCGTCGAAACGGTTGCTGCTGTAGCGGCCTTGCCAGTATCCCTGGCTTTTATTCAGATCGAGGGAGAAATCACTCATCCCGATATCTTTGACGAAAAGCTGGTCGGCCGAGACGGTAATTTTTTGAATAGTGGGTTCAGCCTCTCCCTTACGTTCTTTCAATCCGGCGAACAGGCCTAGCCAGGGATCGAGCTTGATCTTCTTCATTTTCACCCGCAGGTCGGGTGTCTTGTCGAGGGTTAGTGGGTAAAGAAAGCCCCCTTCAGCCCAGTCGCTGATGATGGTACCTTCCCAGTGGCTTTCGCCACGCCCAAGCATCAGACGGGTTTCGCCTGAAACGTCTTCATCAAGTTGTATCTGGCCAATCTCCAGCGATATGCGGTTTAGTGGTGGCAGGCTGGTGGGGTTTGTTGTGCCGCCTGTTCTCTGTAGCCAAGGGGTCAGGTCCAGTCGATCGAGGCGCCCTGAAATCTCGATACCTCTCTTTTGCGGTATTACGGCTTCAACGCCACCCAATGCGATTCCGGCATGGGTCAGTTGGGGTGCCTTAGGATTTTTTTTGTTTAGCGCCAGGACCAGCTTGATCTGCTCGTTGTACTGGATATTGACGCGCTGTAACGGGTTGCGCGCTATCAGGGACTTGATCTGGAAAGGCCAGGCTTGCTCGGCTGATTTCCCCAGTGGTTCGGGGAGTTTGATATGGCTGCCAACCAGATCAGACGTAACTCGCATGGGGACTGGTGCATTCGGTCCAGCAGAGAGGTGTGGGATATCCAGGTCCAGCGTCCAGCGGCTTTGACCGGAAATGTACGCCTGTATATTTTGCTCAGGCAGTTGGGCTTGCCATTGCTTGCTGGAGACCATGGCCTGGGCTGTTATGCGTGTTGCATTGGGATTGTTTTTTGGCGTCGATACATCAACTTTAAGTGGAATGCCCAAGGCGTTACCTTTTATTCCCGAGGCGAAGATATGGTCTTGATCAAATTGCAGATCACCCTCTATCTTTTCCAGAGCAAGTTGCCAATCGGCCAGGTGCAGTTTAGATTTCAGAAACCCCAGTTTTCCATTTAGTTTAAAAGCAGAGCCATCATCAATGGGCAGGCTGAAAGAGAGATCAAGCTGAGCGGCACCTTTGCCTTTCAGCCCATCAACCAGTGGCCCAAAATCTTCCTTGAGCGGTGATTCGGTCAGTAGTCGAAGGTTATCTTGAAAGGGGCCATTAACCTGTCCAGTCAGGGTCAATGGTGAGGTGAGTGCAAGATCCTTGATGCTGGCGTGTGCTGATTCAAGCTGGCTGTCATAGATTGTTCCGCTGTTTGCCCAGGCGTCAAAACTGTTGTTCAGGAAGCGTACATCGGCATGCAAATCATTCAGTGCGGGCCACTCTGGCCAGTAGTCGAGTTTGAGATTTTCCACATTGAAAAAGACCTCAAAGCGACCGGTATGCGTCGTGTGGAAAGGGAAATCCTTTAATGGCCCCCTGACCACCACACTTCCCTCGGTGACATGGCCTTTACCGATGCTGCGATCCAACCAGTCGACAACGTTCTTGCCCATGATTCCGGCTGGGAGATAGCGGTGGGTGGTTAATGCATCGCCATCCCAGTAGTCGCTTTGCAAGTCAAGAAACAGGGGCGCATCTGTGGCGCTTGGAATCTCCATGCGCATTCGGGAAACGGTATGGATGTCATTATTTTCTGCAAAGAGCTGATCGGTATGGAGCGTGATATGACCATCGTTGCGTTTGATCCAGGAGAGATCTCCTGTAATTTGCGTCAGTTTCAGTGGATCACGGAACAGGCCGGAAAAATCCAGTGCGACATCCTGGGCATTCAGTGCCAGGGTTCCTTGGTCCGGCCCCATCCAGAACTTGAAGGGCAAGTTGCTGATGCCGGGAATGCCCTGCCACGGCTTAGAGTGGAGTGCAGAGATAGCACCGCTGGCCGCCCAGTTGATCTCTTCGCCGTGTTGACTGTAGTTTATTCTGAGATCATCAAGGCTCCCCTGAGCCTGGATGGCATTGAGGGTCTGTTCAATATTACCGCCAAGATTCGGGAACAGCGTACTGATGGCGTGAATATTCTCGAGCCGAAAATGGCTGCTTCCCGCAGCGATATGCCAATCACCGGAAGCTGTTTTTTTCGCAATGACTCCCATCTGCGCTTTTGGCCAGCTAGTGCCTTTTTTCTGAACCTCGATATCAGCCAGATCCATCTGCCAGCCGGCATCTATGCGCTGAAGTCGAATAGCTCCTGCCACACGGTCGAGTTTCAGGCTGCTGGCCGGTTTGCCGGTTTCAGGTGATTGGCGGGTAATAACTACCTGGTCCCACTCGGTTGTCCCTTCCAGACTGACCAGTCCCTGATGATTCCATTCGCCCCACAGCATCACATCAGCCTGGTTGTTGCTAAAGCGGTAATCCTGGGCAATTCGCCGATTAAGCAAAAACGCCAAGTCAATGCCCCTGCTCTGCATAAAACTGCGGGCACTCCAGGTCTCTATGCGATCAAGCTGTCCCTTCAGGTCAATCGATAACTCGATCTTGCCCTGCTGTTTGCCGGGTAGTGTGACGCTGCCATTTAGCTGGTGTCGAGTACCGCCATTACGTAATCCGAGGTTTACGTCGGTGAGTTTAAGTGGTGGCGCGTTTGACGTGAGATCTTCCCAGATGATCTCACCCTTAATCAGTTTTAGATGGGTAGGCAGGAGAAAGGCTGAGCTACCGTCGCCCTGTTCCAGTTCATTCAGCTCATCAAGATTGCCAACAGTAATGGCCCCGTTTTTTTGTCGAGTGACACGCAAACGTGGTGAGACAAACGAGACTCTTCTGACGACCGGGCTTAACTGGCGTAATGAATCGAGAAGGCCAAGAGAGATCCGTACCTCTTCCAGGTAGAGTGTTGCCTTCTGGGTTTTTCGATTAATCAGTTGCAGGTTATAGAGTACCAGTTCAGGCCCCAATCCCCGCCAGTCACCCTTGAGTTTGCCAATTGCGACGGGTTGTCCCAGCAGCTTGCTGGCCCACTGCTCGACATCAGTTCGGTAGTCGGCGGCCAGTGGCACCAGCAACCGGCCTGTTATGATCAGTAGTCCAGTAAGAACAATCAGTAAGATCAGCGTCCGGCGTACGGTTCTGACAGAGAAGTGATAGAGACGCTTCATACCTCTAGATTAGCACCACATCATAATGTTCTTGGGTATAGAGCGCTTCAGCTTGCAGGCGTATGGTCTTTCCAATAAAACTCCCCAGTTCAGCCAGGGTGGCGGATTCTTCATCAAGCAGCCGGTCGACAACTTCCTGAGAGGCGAGGACCAGTAGTGATTCCACATCGAATTGCCGGGCCTCCCTAAGAATTTCACGGAAGATCTCATAGCAGGTGGTTTCGGCCGTTTTAAGCGAACCGCGACCGCCACAGCAGGGGCAGGGTTCACACAAGATATGCTCGAGTGATTCACGGGTGCGCTTACGGGTCATTTCCACCAGGCCGAGGCTGGAAACTTCGGTAATATGGGTCTTGGCGTGATCCCTGGCGAGGCATTTTTCCAATGCGCGTAATACCTGCCGTTTATGCTCCTCTTCCGTCATGTCGATAAAATCGATAATGATGATGCCACCCAGGTTACGCAGACGTAGTTGCCGACAGATCGCCTGGGCGGCCTCCATATTCGTTTTGAATATGGTCTCCTCCTGATTGCGATGGCCCACAAAGGCCCCGGTGTTGACATCAATGGTGGTCATGGCCTCAGTCTGATCGATAATCAGATAACCACCGGACTTGAGTGTGACCTTCTGGTCCAGCGCCTTCTGAATCTCATCTTCCACGCCGTAAAGATCGAATATCGGGCGTTCACCCGGGTAGTATTCAATCTTTACCGGGCTATCGGGGATCAGCTTTTCGGCAAATTGGGTCAGCCGCTGCCAGTTTTCCCTGGAGTCGATGCGGAGTCGTTCGACATCGGCATTTATCAGGTCCCGTAGTGAGCGCAAGTAGAGCGGTAGATCTTCATGGATCAGCTCCTTTACCGGTGATGTCTGCAGTCGGTCCTGGATGGCGTGCCAGAGGCGGGTCAGAAAGCGGATGTCGGATTTCAGGGTCTCTTCATCCACACCCTCTGCGGCGGTACGAATAATGAAATTGCCACTCAGGGATGAATCACCAAAGAAGCCGGTCACAATCTCCCGCAGGCGGTTACGCTCCTCTTCCTCTTCAATCTTTTGCGACACACCCAGGTTGGTGAGTTCTGGCATAAACACAAGATAACGGGAGGGGATTGAGATATGGGTAGTGAGGCGGGCACCTTTTGTGCCCAGAGGGTCTTTCACGACCTGGACAATAATCTCGGCCCCTTCACGCACCAGCTCGTTAATATTTTCGTTGTTATCTGGATTGCCACTATTGATATCGGAGGCGTGCAGGAATGCCGCCCGCTCCAGCCCTATATCGACAAAAGCGGCCTGCATGCCGGGCAGCACCCGACAGACCTTGCCCTTATATATATTGCCAACCAGGCCGCGACGCTGGGCACGCTCAATGATGATCTCCTGCACAACACCATTTTCTATTACCGCTACGCGGGTTTCAGGTGGTGTGACATTGACCAGTATCTCTTCACTCATACATATTCTCTATCTACATTCGAGTGGCTGGATGCCTACTCGCTGTAAAAGTTCCGCTGTTTCGAATAGGGGGAGTCCCATAACACCAGAAAAACTGCCTTCCAGCTTGGCAATAAACAGTGCACCCACGCCCTGAATACCATAACCCCCGGCCTTGTCGGCTGGTTCGCCGCTCTGCCAGTAGGCAATCGCTTCCAGGCGCGAGACCGGTCTGAACCTGACATGACTGACGCTCAAGCGGGTCTCTTCATGCTGGTCGATTACAGCGACACCTGTCAGGACCTTATGGGTCGTGTCAGAGAGCCTTTCCATCATCGCAATGGCTTCATCCTGATCCTTGGGTTTTCCCAGTATCTGTTGGCCTGCTACGACAGCGGTATCCGCGCCCAGTACCGGCAGGTGAGCGACCGATTCACATCGTTTTACCCCTGCTCTGGCTTTCGTCAATGCCATGCGTATCACGTACTCTGCGGGTGCTTCCCCTGGAAGAGGGGTTTCGTCCACGTCCACTCCGATCACTGTGTGGTGGACTCCTATTTGCGTCAGGAGTTCACGGCGGCGAGGTGAATTTGAGGCGAGATAGATCTGCGGCTGCATGGTTAGCCTGTACTTCTGTGAATAACTAAAGAAACGGGTTGTTGTGCCAAGTGTGCGTTATTAAAACGTCGTTATTATTGATCGACTTATCCGTTAACTAATCGTATTCAGATAGGATCGATCATAGGTATTAACCCTACACCAGTGTGAATCTGAAAGACAGTAAAGATTGGCTGGGCTGTGGAGGGGTTACGTTTTTTTATATCGGCTAATCAGCGCCTGTTCGCTAGGCTCGATGATAAGGGTGATTTCTTAGCAGGCTCCAGGCGCGGTAAATCTGTTCTGAGACAATAACCCGTACCAAGGGGTGGGGAAGGGTGAGGGCGGAGAGTGACCAGCGGCTATCGGCTTGCTGTTGGCATGCTTCGGCCAAGCCTTCTGGCCCTCCTACCAGCAGTGCAATATCACGGCCATCTCCCATCCACTGCCCGAGCTGAGTGGATAGTTGCTCGGTACTCCAGGACCTGCCAAGGACATCCAGTGCCACGATTCGACACCCTTTTGGAATGGCCTTGAGCATGCGTTCGCCTTCAGATTTTAGTGTCCGCTTGATATCGGCGCTTTTACCCCGATGGCCAGGTGCTATTTCAATCAGGTTGAGACTGCATTCGGCAGGTAGGCGTTTGGCGTACTCCTGGTAACCATCCTGGACCCAGTGCGGCATTTTATTTCCAACGGTTATCAAGTGGATAATCATGATGGGTATCTGAGGTAGTTGACCGGTGGTCGTCAAGGATTGAGATGCGGGCCACCCTACCAAGCAAAAACTTGAGATGCAATTCGGCTGACTGGTCTGGAAAAAGTGGTTCAGTCGTCCAGCGTGTTAATGCCAAAGAAGACCATGAAGAACCAGACCACTCGTCGAGGCTGGATCATGAACCAGCCGACAATGGGGGCGACACCTAGGAGAAAAAAGAGAGGGGTGTAGTAGATCCTGGGCAGGAGTATCAACAGAACTAGCCAGATGGCCAGCCACAGAATAAACAGGGTACTGAGCCATTGAATTAGCTTGGATCGATTTTCCGGCGGCGACATTTTGGCTTTCCATGCATTAGGTGTCTGTCCGGGGTTTGGGGACGAATACGGTTGGGTTTTATTGTTCTCTGTTTACAGGAACAGGATTCAGTATAGAGAATTAAAAGTGGTTTGTGTAGGCTATTTTCCCTTGTAGATTGTCAGCATCTTCTGAAGTTCCTGCTGGATCTGTTCTCTGAGCGATGCGGGTTCCATGACCTCGACATCGGCGCCGTATTTGAGGATATCCATTATCAGCTCTTCTGGTTTGTTATAAGGGATGTGCAGATCATAGGCACCCTGCTCAGACCAGTTCCCCTCTTGTTGCGGATGCCAGATCTCCCTGGAGACCCAGCGGGCACGTTGAGGGTTGAAGCGGAGGTGGGCTTTCTGGTTCGCCTGACCGGAAAAGATGCCATAAGAGGTTGCCGTGTGAGCGTCCAGTTCCGAGCTTGTGATATCTATTGCCGGGTCTGGTAGTACAACGGCTGTTTGTATTGCGTCCAGTGCAAAGGTACGCAGCGCTTTACGCAGATGGCAGTAGCTATCCAGATACCAGTTATCGCGGTAGTAGGTAAGGCGCTGGGGAGAGAGTTTGCGTTGTGTTGTTGTATCACTGGTTCGCTGATAATAATCCACTTGCAAGCATTTTCGTTGAGCCAGTGCTGAACTGATTCGCTGGAAGTGTTCTCCCACGGGTCGAGAGGCTGCACGCAGTATACGGATGCGTTGTGACAGGTCGCCAGCGCTTGGTTCCTGGGCTTTCAATAGTGATTCGATACGGGTTTTGAGTGGTGCAAGTTGCTGCTCAAGCAGGCCGGGTTGTACATGCTGCAAAAGTTGCTGGACACTCAGAAGGGCGTGCAATTCTGAACTATTAAACCAGACGCCGGGGAGCTCATACATGGCGCCATCATCCGGGTCGTAATAATACCCATTCCGTTCCCGGTCATACTTGATCGGCGCGTTCAGATAGAGCCGCATGGCGTCGATGATGCGTTTTGCCGTGGCTCGAGAGCATTCCAGTTCCTGCTCAATGCGCTGTCTTGAAACAGGATAGCGCACCGCACTGAGGAGTTTATGAAGATCAAAAATACGGTCGAATCGATCCATCAGGACGGCCCACGCATGCTGTTCAGGTCAATATGGCAGCCGTTAATGCAGCTTGGCGCTCTGGCTACTGCTGTCCGGTGTGTCAAGATCCCAGAGTCTTTCAAGCTGATAAAAATCCCGTACCTTGGTCTGCATAACGTGAAGCACGACATCATTAAGATCAACCAGTACCCACTCACCCTCTTTAAGCCCTTCAGTTCCAAGCGGGGTCTCACCCGCCTCTTTTGCTTGAAAGGCTACAGTCTCTGCGATGGAGGTTACGTGTCGATTGGAGGTGCCGCTGGCAATGATCATCAGATCGGTGATGCTGGTCTTGCCTCTGACATCCAGCACTTTTACATCCAGTGCTTTCATGTCGTCTAGTGTTTTTAGGATGAGCTCGCGAAGTTCGTCTGTCTGCATATCTCTCTGCGCTGTGATGGATAAAAGTTACTACAGTAGTAATTTTATATTAAAAATGGTGATGTCACCGAAATTTAGCTCGAATGATAGAGCTTCTCCTCAGTTATCTGTTTTAGCACGGCATCAGGAAGCAGGTAGCGAGGAGATTTTCCTTCGCTTAGTAGTTTCCGGATATGGGTTGCAGATATTTCCAGTTGGGTCACGGCCAGCGGCAGAATCAGCCCGGCTGCTTGCGACTGTAAATCAGCTGTCTGGTGGGTGATGCGTTCATGATGGTGCGTGGGGTCGGCTTCTCCCGGACGCTGCATAACAATCAAGTGGGTGAGTTCCAGGATCTGTTCAGGTTTATGCCAGCGATGGAAGCTATTAAAGGCGTCACTGCCCAGAATCAGGCAGATGGTCTCGTCTGGCTGTTCAGCTTTTATGGAGAGCAGTGTCTCCACGGTATAGCTCTTTCCGCCACGCAATAACTCACGGGTATCAATGACCAGGCGTGGTTCGTCGGCCACCGCCGTCTGTAACAGGGCTAGGCGCTGTTCTGGTGTGCGGCTTGGGGCTGCCCGGTGTGGTGGGTCTGATAGCGGAATTAGGCGTATTTCAGAGAGCGCGAGCGCCTGCTGGACATCCAAAGCGGTACGCAGATGTCCATAGTGGATGGGGTCGAATGTGCCGCCGAGTATGCCGATCATGGGCGCTGCTGCAGCACCCTGCCAGGCAGGGTGCGTGTGCTAGGTGCGGATGTGGCCATCGCCCAATACGATATATTTTACCGAGGTCAGGCCTTCCAGTCCCACCGGACCCCGTGCATGGAACTTGTCAGTAGAGATGCCGATCTCAGCCCCCAGACCATACTCAAAGCCATCGGCAAAGCGGGTCGAGGCGTTGACCATCACAGAGCTGGAATCCACTTCGGTCAGGAACCGGCGCGCCCGTGTGTAGTTCTCAGTGATAATGGATTCCGTATGCCCCGAGCTGTGTTGATTGATGTGACTGATCGCTTCATCCATATCCTTCACGATCCGAATCGAGAGAATCGGGCCGAGGTATTCTGTATCCCAGTCCTGGTCGGTGGCGGGCAGGCAGTTTTCCAGCATGGCGCAGGTCTTGGCGCAGCCGCGCAACTCCACTTCGTGTTCGGAAAAAGCGGCGCCCAGCATGTGAAGGATATCTTCAGCAATGGCTTCAGCCACCAGCAGCGTTTCCATGGTATTGCAGGTGCCATAGCGCTGGGTTTTTGAGTTGATGGCGATATCGAAGGCCTTGCCGTTGTCGGCCTGATCATCAATGTAGACGTGGCAAATGCCATCCAGATGCTTGATAACAGGAACCCGCGCATCGTTGGCGATGCGTTCGATCAGTCCCTTGCCGCCGCGGGGGATGATGACGTCAATCGCCTCGGGCATGGTGATCATGGCTCCAACGGCGGCCCTGTCTGTTGTGGCAATCACTTGAACACAATCAGCGGGCAGGCCGCTCTTTTTTAGTCCCCGCTGGATACTGGCAGCAATGGCCTGGTTGGAATGGAAGGCCTCGGATCCGCCGCGCAACACAGTCGCGTTACCGGATTTCAGGCAGAGCGCCGCGGCATCGGCCGTCACATTCGGCCGTGATTCATAGATGATACCGACAACGCCCAGAGGTACGCGCATCCTCCCTACCTGGATGCCGGTAGGGCGATACTTCATGTCAAAGATTTCGCCGATCGGATCGCTGAGCGAGATAATCTGCTGGATACCCTCAATCATGCTGTCAATTCGGGCGGGGGTCAGTTCCAGACGATCCAGTAGCGCGGCATCGAGGCCTTTCTCTTTGCCGGCATCGAGGTCCCGCTGGTTTTCACTGATCAGCAGAGCGCGATTGGCCTCAAGATCTTCCGCTATAGCCTGTAATGCGGCATTTTTATCGCCAGTGGTGGCAGAGGCCAGCCGGCGGGATGCGGCCCGGGCACGCTGGCCAAGATCGGCCATATAGCTGTTGATGTCTAAAATTTCACTCGACATGACGGTTCCGGTATTCGGTAATCTCTGTGTAATGGGGGAAGTCTAACAAATTGTTTCGGGGTTGCGTGAGACAATCTGCCCGTGTGCTTATTCGCTGAGTAGAGGGGCGCCCGCCATACGCGTGCAAATTTGTTGCATCTGCAGCCAGGGGTCCTGCGGGCTTTGCCCTTTGATGGCGCGGTCGGTCAGGCAACAGAGTTGTAGCAACTTTTGCCATTGAGCACGGTTTAGCCGTTGCAGTCCCTGGGTAACCAGTGGCTTGCGCTTATCCCACACCTCTCGAGCCGTGGCGACCACTTGCTGGGGTGATCGTCCCAACTCAACCTGTTGTGCCAGAGTGCAGAGCAGACGAATTTCCCGGGTCAGTGCCCAAAGGATAACCGGTGCTGCCGTGCCCTCGGCGTGCAGGCCGTTAAGTATTCGGATACAGCGGCCAATCTTCCCTGCCAGGGCGCTGTCGACCAGGCCATAAATATCATAGCGGGCGCTGTCGGCTACCGACTCTTGCAGCTGTTCAAGATTAATAACCCCGGATCCAAAAAGGAGCTGGAGTTTATCAATCTCCTGTGCGGCGGCGAGCAGGTTGCCTTCAATTCGCTCGGCTAATAGTGCCGCAACCTGGGGGCCGGGTATCAGCCCCGCCTGGCGCATACGCTGTTCAATCCAGGGTTGCAGGCGGCCGCCCTCAATGGGCCAGATTTGAATGAGTGCGCCTTTGGATTCCAGGGCCTTGAGCCATTTACTGCTGAGTTGACTCTTGTCCAGTTTGGGTAGCGTGAGTAACAGGAGTGTCTCTTCAGGCGGTCGAGCGGCGTATTCAGCCAGTGCCTTGCCGCCTTCGCGGCCTGGCTTCCCTGAAGGAAGCCGAAGATCAATGACTCGCTTTTCGGCAAATAGCGAGAGATTGTTGGCTTCAGCGGTCAGGTCATTCCAGTCAAATTTGGCTGTTGCGTCCAGTATCTCCCGGCTGTTGTAATCCTGGGCTCTGGCAGCAACCCGCACGGCATCGGCCGCCTCATTGCGCTGCAGCGGCTCATCCCCGCTGACAATATAGATAGGCGCTAGGCCATGCCGTTGGATATGTTGGGTCAGTTCGTGGGGGCGTACACGCATGGCAAAATCAGAGCGCGGTCAGAGTTGGGCCTGTAATCTGCGCATGATCTGTGCCGCGAGGTCTCTTTGCATGTCTTTACGCAGTTCACTCTCTTCCTGCTGCTTGCCAAGTACTTCTGTTTCGGAATTGAGGTAGGTGCCAGTGATATTAACCTGCTGATCCCTAACCAACTCCTTGCCATCGACACCCTTCAGGCTGAAGTTAGCTCCTTCATGCAGCTCATACTCGGCCACATTGCCATTGCCATCGACCGAGATCACGCGACGATCGCTGGATCGGTTGGCGATGTTCAAGACAGTGGTAGCGCCCTCGGCACTTTTCACCACCTGGATATCACTGAAGGCGATCATCTGGCTGAGCTCTCTTCCCAGTATCTCATACTCCCCCACGCCTTGAATAAAGACGGGGCCTATTGCGCTGGGTAGATTGGTACTGCCGCGCAATTGGAAGCCGCACCCCTGGAGCATCAGTGATGCTGCCATTATCAGTAGTGCTAGATGGCGTGACTGTATCCCGATCATGTTGTTCTCCGCTCATGCAGACAGGGTCTGCTCCTTAAGGCTTTATTTTGCGACGATGTTAACCAATTTATTGGGTATGACAATAACTTTACGTATTGGCGCATCACCGATGAATTTCTGGGCATTGGGATCAGATAAGGCGGTCTGTTCAACTGTTGCCTTGTCGGCATCAGCGGGAACTTCAATCTTGGCTCTTACCTTTCCATTGACCTGTATGACATATTGAACCTTTTCCTGTACCAGCGCCCCTTCATCCGCCTGTGGCCAGCTGGAGCCGAGGATCTCCTCGCCAAAGCCCAGTACGCGCCATAGTTCATGGGTTACATGAGGCGCTATTGGGCCCAGCAGGCGCAAAACAATGCTGATACCTTCACGCAGTATCGCTTTGTCGTTCTGCTCCTCGCCCAATTTATAGAGGGTGTTAACGATCTTCATGGCAGCAGAAACCACCGTATTAAATTGCTGGCGATCGTAGTCAAAACAAGCCTGTTTGAGGGCGGTATGTATCTCACGCCGGGCTGTTTTCTGCTCGTCATTCAACTCACTGACCGATTGATCGGCCTGGGCTATAGCGGCATGGTTTTTATAGGCCAGAGCCCATAGACGGCGGAGGAATCGATTGGCACCTTCTACGCCATCATCTGACCACTCAAGTGACTGGTCGGGTGGCGAGGTGAACATGGTGTAGAGCCGAACCGTATCTGCCCCAAAACGATCCACCAGTGACTGTGGGTCGACACCATTATTTTTCGATTTGGACATCTTTTCGATGCCGCCAATCTCGACCGCCTGACCATCGCTAATCAGTTTCGCGCTGATCACCCGGGCCTTTTCATCCTGTTCGGTCTCGACGTCGGCCGGGTTGTACCAGCTCTTACCGCCGTCGGTTTCGTTTCGATAGTAGGTTTCGGCCACCACCATGCCTTGAGTCAGCAGCTTGGTGAAGGGTTCGTTATTCTCGATCAGCCCCACATCCCGCATCAGCTTGTTATAAAAACGTGCGTAAAGTAAATGCAGGATGGCATGCTCGATGCCGCCAATGTAGTGATCGACCGGCAGCCAGTAGCGTGCCCGTTGATCCAGCATCTGGTCATCTGCATCTGCGCAGGTGTAGCGGGCGTAATACCAGGAGGACTCCATGAAGGTGTCAAAGGTATCTGTTTCACGCTCGGCGTCACCACCACACTCGGGGCATTGGGTCTGATACCACTCAGGCATCTTTTTGATGGGTGAGCCGCCGGTCGCATCAAACGCAATATCTTCCGGCAGTACCACGGGAAGTTGCTCTTTGGGTACGGGAACAATCCCGCACTTATCACAGTGAACCATGGGGATGGGCGCGCCCCAGTAACGTTGGCGTGATACGCCCCAGTCACGCAGGCGGAAGTTAACGCGTTTCTCGCCCTTGCCTTCAGATTGCAGATGTTGAGCTATCGCTTCAAATGCCTCTGATGAGCTTAGTCCATCAAATGTCCCCGAGTTGGTCAGCACGCCTTTATCGGTGAAGGCCGCCTGGTCGATGGCGCAATCGCTGCCATCGGCTGAAAGGATCACCTGCTTGATAGGGATGTTGTAGCGGTGGGCGAACTCCCAGTCGCGTTGATCGTGTCCGGGCACGGCCATCACGGCGCCCGTGCCATAGCCCATCAAGACAAAATTGGCGGCAAAGATCGGAACCGGTTCTCCCGTGATGGGGTGCAGGGCGTTAATACCCAGGCGATGACCCTTTTTCTCCATCAGCTCAATATCGGCCTCGGAGGTGCTGCCTTGTCGGCACTCGTCGATGAATGCGCTTAGGTCGGCATTGTTCTGTGCCGCCAGGAGGGCCAGTGGATGCTCGGCGGCAACGGCCATGTAAGTGACGCCCATCAGTGTATCCGGGCGGGTGGTATAGATGGTGACCGTCTCCTCTGACCCTTCAATGCCAAAGTCCATCTGTACGCCTTCAGAGCGTCCGATCCAGTTGCGCTGCATGGTGCGCACCTGTTCTGGCCACTCCTCCATGTTATCCAGTTCGCTCAGTAGTTCGTCGGCATAGTCTGTGATCTTGACGAACCATTGGGGGATTTCACGTCGTTCTACGAGTGCGCCTGAACGCCAGCCCCGGCCATCGATGACCTGTTCATTAGCGAGCACGGTTTGATCAACAGGATCCCAGTTGACGATTGAATTCTTGCGATAGACCAGACCCTTTTTGAACAGCTCGGTAAACAGCCACTGCTCCCATTTGTAGTAGTTGGGTTTGCAGGTGGCCAGTTCCCGGTTCCAGTCATAGCCAAAGCCCAGTTGCTGCAACTGGTTTTTCATGTAATCGATATTGGCGTAGGTCCATTTTGCCGGTGCCATCTTGTTTTTAATGGCAGCGCCTTCTGCCGGAAGGCCGAAGGCATCCCAACCCATCGGCTGTAAGACGTTTTTCCCCAGCATCCGCTGATAGCGGGTAATAACATCGCCAATGGTGTAGTTCCGTACATGCCCCATATGCAGCTTGCCGCTGGGATAGGGGAACATGGAGAGACAGTAGTACTTCTCCTTGGTCGTATCTTCAGTGACCTGGAAGCATTTGTTATCTGTCCAGTGCTGTTGTGCTGCAGTCTCGATTGAGGCTGGGGAGTATGTCTCTTTCATGTTTGGGCGGGTTACTGATTTTTGCGTTAGTTTAAACGACCAAGGATACCCTACCGTTGGTTATACATGAAGGCATAACATGGGTCTGAGGCACATGAAACGACAAGGAAGAGGACTTTTTGTCAAGAAACAGGAAAAAAGCGCATTTTCGGGCGGTGCTACACCTTGAGTTATGGCGTGGTTGGTGTAAAACATAATTATGGTGTGCTCGTTTTCTGGGCCTTAACAGAGACAAATAACGGGATGGGTCATGAACGATAAACAAGATAAAGATCCGGTTGAGCGGATGGTCAATGCCTATGAGCAGATGTTGGAGTATGTTGATGATGTCATCGGTAAAGCGGAAAAGAGCGCCTTGCCTACACTCAAGAAGAGTTTGGATGCGGCCCGTGAAAAAGCGGTTGAATTGAATGAACTGACCCGGGAAGAGGCTGAAAAGATAGCTACCTATGTCGAGCGGGATATGAAAGAGGCGGCACATTTTCTGGTTGAGACGGGCGATGAGTTTCGCGACTGGTTCCGCTTTGATGTGAAATTGATCGAGGGGCGACTAATGGAGATGTTTGCCTCGGTAGCCGATAGAACGCGGCTGGAGTTGGATCGTTTTGCCAATCAGGCGCGGCAAGCGGCGATCTATCGTACGGGAGAGATTACCGGTCCAGGTACACTGGTATGTGACCAGTGTGGTAAGGAGTTACATTTTCATAAGGCCGGCCATATACCGCCTTGTTCGAAATGCAGGGGTACCACCTATCGACGGCGTTCTGAAGAAGCATAGCCCTTGATCCGGCATAGACATAAAAAAACCCGTCAGTGATGACGGGTTTTTAGTGTCGCTCGGCGCTGAGATTATTTAATCTTGGCTTCCTTGTACATCACATGCTTGCGGACTTTGGGATCAAACTTTTTGATCTCCATCTTGCCAGGCATGTTGCGCTTGTTCTTGGTGGTGGTGTAGAAGTGGCCGGTACCGGCACTTGATACGAGTCTGATTTTATCACGCATGGTCTCTGCTCCTTAGACCTTTTCGCCACGGCTGCGCATGTCACT
>JAPHUE010000294.1 GCA_026196795.1 Sedimenticola sp. | reverse complement strand
TCCGGTGCGCGTGGTTCTGCGGCGCAGATCAGACAGCTTGCCGGTATGCGTGGCTTGATGGCCAAGCCGGATGGCTCGATCATTGAGACTCCAATTACTGCGAACTTCCGTGAAGGTCTTGATGTACTGCAGTACTTCATCTCAACTCATGGTGCTCGTAAAGGCCTTGCTGATACCGCACTGAAAACAGCCAACTCGGGTTATCTTACCAGGCGACTGGTGGATGTAGCCCAGGATATGGTTGTGCTTGAGTGGGACTGTGGAACAGAGGATGGTCTTGACATGCACCCGATCATTGAGGGTGGTGATGTAGTCGAGCCGCTGCGTGAGCGAATTCTAGGACGCGTTCTCGCCGAACCAATTCTTAAGCCTGGTAGTGATGAAATGGTCTATGACCGTGGCACGCTGTTGGATGAGGCTTCTGTGGAGCTGCTCGAAAAGCTGGGTGTTGACCATGTAAGAGTGCGTTCCGCCATTACCTGTCAATCGAAGGTAGGTGTCTGTTCCATGTGTTATGGCCGTGACCTGGCTCGCGGGCATAAGGTTAATATGGGTGAAGCAGTTGGTGTTATTGCTGCTCAGTCAATTGGTGAGCCGGGTACACAGCTTACTATGCGTACCTTCCATATTGGTGGCGCAGCATCTCGTGCGGCCGCTGTTAACAGCATTGAAGTGAAAACGGCTGGAACGGTAAGGCTGCACAATATCAAAACAGTTGAACATAAAAATGGCACTCTGGTTGCTGTCTCCCGCTCGGGTGAGTTAACCGTGGTTGATGACCTTGGCCGTGAGCGTGAACGTTATAAAGTGCCTTATGGTGCCAATATCCGTGCGGCCGATGGTGAGCAGGTTGCCGGTGGTCAAATGGTTGCCAATTGGGATCCCCATACACATCCCGTAATTACGGAAGTGGCGGGTACGGTTCAGTTTGTTGAATTCGCAGACGGTGTCAGTGTTCAGAGTCAGGTCGATGATGTGACCGGTCTCTCCTCGCTAGCCATTATTGATCCGAAACAGCGACCAACCGCAGGTAAAGATATGCGGCCGATGGTCAAGCTGGTCGATGATGAAGGTAACGACCTGAACATCGTAGGTACCGATATTCCAGCGCATTACTACCTGCCAGCGGGCGCGGTTGTAATTGTGACGGACGGTGGAAAGGTTGCCATCGGTGATACGCTTGCTCGTATCCCGCAGGAATCATCCAAGACTCGTGATATCACGGGTGGTCTGCCTCGTGTTGCTGACTTGTTCGAGGCGCGTAAGCCAAAAGACCAGGCCATTTTGGCGGAAGCAACCGGAACGGTTGGCTTTGGTAAAGATACCAAGGGTAAGCAGCGTTTGATTATCACGGATGCCGATGGCGTCCAGCATGAAGATCTGATTCCCAAGTGGCGTCATGTCAATGTGTTCGAGGGTGAGCATGTTGCCAAGGGCGAGGTTGTCTCGGATGGTGAGTACAATCCACATGATATTCTCCGCCTGAAAGGTGTAACGGCATTGGCGGATTATCTGGTGAAGGAGATTCAGGACGTCTATCGCCTTCAGGGTGTGAAGATTAACGACAAGCATATCGAGGTAATTATTCGCCAGATGCTGCGCAAGGTCGAGATTTCCGCATCCGGTGATACCCGCTTCCTGCGCGGTGAGCAGGTAGAGCGAGCGCGTGTGGTTGAGGATAACCTGAAGATGGAGGCAGATGATAAGCAGCCAGCTATGTGGAATCCGATACTACTGGGTATTACTAAGGCTTCGCTGGCGACAGAATCATTTATTTCTGCTGCTTCATTCCAGGAGACAACGCGCGTGCTTACCGAGGCCGCTGTCAGGGGATCTAGCGACTCCTTGGTAGGGCTGAAGGAAAATGTGATTGTTGGTCGACTGATTCCTGCAGGAACAGGCCTTTCATACCACAATGACCGTCATAAGCGGCGTGGTGAAGAGCTGGATGCAGAAACAGCTGAAGCCAAGGTTGAGATGGATGCCGATGAAGTGGCAGAGGCAATCAAGCAGGCCTTGAATACGGCGGATAGTGAGTAATATTTGTTGCCGTGGTGGATTGGGATTCCTCTTTGCCACGGCCTCAAATTACATGGGTGGATCAGCCACTCGCTTTTAAGCATTGGCTGATCTTTGTGGTGTTGACACCTCCTTGTTAGGCGCGTAGAATGCGCGCTCTTCACTTGGGCTGAAGCAGTTATGCAGGCTCAGGTTTCAGGATTATTACCGGGCGATTTCTGGTCTGGAAACAAGGTTCTAAGTCTGTGGCCTCAGTGGTCCGATATTAGGTCGGATAGGTGGGTTGCACGCTTTTCTGGTGCGATAGAGGGTGCGATAGTCGCTTCTCTGGAGACGGGATTTAATGGCTACAATCAATCAGTTGGTGCGCAAGCCCCGCATGC
>JAPHUE010000012.1 GCA_026196795.1 Sedimenticola sp. | reverse complement strand
ATAAGTCCGTCCTTGGACCGTCGCTCCTGGGCGTCCATGCCCCCGCGACATAAGTCCGTCCTTGGACAAATCACCCATTTCCCATAGAATGCTCTTTTTACCATGTTTAAGTGGTCAGTAATCGTACTCAATTGACGACGTGAGCCCGCTGGAGTTGACCCATGCAGCGTAAAGCTGAGATCGAACGTAACACCCTGGAGACCCGAATTAAGGTCAGCCTGAATCTGGATGGTTCGGGAGAATCAAACTTGGATACGGGTATGCCCTTTCTGGAGCACATGCTGGATCAGGTGGCACGTCATGGCCTGATTGATCTCGCCGTCAGTTCCCAGGGTGACCTACACATAGATGGTCATCACTCCGCCGAAGATATCGGCATCACAATCGGTCAGGCAGTCGCCGAGGCCGTTGGTGATAAGAAAGGGATCTATCGCTATGGTCACGCCTATGTCCCCTTGGATGAGGCGTTAAGCCGGGTTGTGCTCGATTTTTCTGGCAGGCCAGGGCTCGAGTTTGATGTGACCTTTCCCCGCGCCATGATTGGTGCCTTTGATACGGATCTTTTCTATGAGTTCTTTCAGGGCTTCGTCAACCATGCCGGTGTAACCCTGCATGTTGATAATCTGAAAGGTCGCAACAGCCACCATATTGCAGAAACGGTGTTTAAGGCGTTTGGCCGGGCACTGCGCATGGCGCTGGAACCTGATCCCAGGATGGCCGGGGTGATCCCCTCCACCAAAGGCTCTCTTTAATCCCATTTAAGCTGGCAGTTTTAAGATATGTCGAAATCCATTGCAGTCATTGATTATGGCATGGGTAACCTGCGTTCTGTCTCGAAGGCGATTGAGCATGTCGCCGGGGCCGGCGACCAGGTGCATGTTACCGATAATCCCGAATTGATCCTGAACGCTGACCGGGTCGTATTTCCCGGTCAGGGGGCTGCCCGTGATTGCATGGCGGCTATATCGGATCATCATCTGAACCGGGCGGTACTGGAAGCGGCCAAAACCAAGCCTTTTCTCGGTATTTGCATGGGTATGCAGGTGTTGATGAGCTTCAGTGAAGAGAACCAGGGCACGCCGCTGATGGGGCTGTTTGAGGGGCAGGTGCGACACTTTCCTGAGTCACGGGATGCTGATGGCAATAGGCTGAAGATCCCTCAGATGGGTTGGAACCAAGTGCGCCAAACCCTCGATCATCCGCTCTGGGAAGGGATTGATGATGAGACCCGTTTCTACTTTGTGCACAGCTACTATATCGACCCGGACGACCGCGAGCTGGTGGCCGGCACTACAGATTATGGTATCCCGTTCACCAGTGTGATTGCGCGGGATAATCTGTTTGCCACCCAATTCCACCCGGAAAAAAGTGCCGACGCTGGTCTGCGTCTGCTACAGAATTTTGTAAATTGGGATAGTTAACTCTCCCACCGATTGAGCCGTCATACATATAGGTACTGAACTGTGTTACTGATTCCCGCTATTGATCTAAAAGATGGTCACTGTGTCCGACTGCGCCAGGGCCGAATGGAAGATGAGACCATCTTCTCTAATGATCCGGTTGAGGTGGCTGGCCGCTGGGTTGAAGCTGGGGCACGTCGGTTGCATCTGGTGGATTTGAACGGCGCCTTCGCCGGTGAGCCGGTCAATGGCGGTGTGATCCAGGCGATTGCCAAGGCCTATCCTGATCTGCCGATTCAGGTGGGCGGTGGAATCCGTGATGAAAAGACTATCCAGGCCTATCTGGAAGCGGGTGTTGATTTCGTTATTATCGGAACCCAGGCCGTGAAAGAGCCGGAGTTTGTCGCCCGCGCCTGTGCTGCTTTTCCTGGACATGTCATTGTCGGCCTGGACGCCAAAGAGGGCATGGTGGCTATTGATGGCTGGGCAACGGTTACTGATCAAGAGGTGACCGAGCTGTCACGTCGTTTTGAGCAGGACGGTGTGTCAGCCATTGTTTATACAGATATCGGCCGGGATGGCATGATGACTGGCCCTAATGTGGAAGCAACGGCCGCCCTGGCTAATGCGGTCAATATCCCCATTGTGGCCTCCGGTGGCATTACCGATATCGGTGATATTGAAGCCCTTTGTAAGGCAGAGACCGCCAATATCATGGGTGCCATAACAGGTCGTGCCATCTATGAAGGCACGCTGGATTTTGCTGCCGGACAGTCGCTTGCCGATAGTCTGAGCAGTTAGTCTGTTGATGGTCATTCAATTGAGAGATCACTGAAAATGCTGGCGAAAAGAATCATTCCCTGTCTGGATGTTGACGCAGGACGTGTTGTAAAAGGTGTCCAATTTGTCGATATTCGCGATGCCGGAGATCCGGTGGAAGTGGCCCGACGCTACAATCGCGAAGGGGCCGATGAGATTACTTTTTTGGATATCACTGCCAGCTCAGATGACCGCGAGACTATTGTGCATGTGGTCGAGCAGGTGGCGAGTGAGGTGTTTATCCCACTGACAGTGGGTGGGGGCATCAGAAAGGCCGATGATGTGCGCCGGATGCTTAATGCCGGTGCGGACAAGGTTGCTATCAATACCGCGGCCGTGTTCAATCCAGAGTTTGTCAAAGAGGCCACGACCCGTTTTGGTTCTCAGTGCATTGTGGTGGCGATAGATGCCAAACGCACCAGCGCAGAGGGCGAGCCTGACAAGTGGGAGATCTTTACCCACGGTGGGCGCAAACCAACGGGGTTGGATGCGATCGAGTGGGCGAAAAAGATGGTGGAATACGGGGCGGGCGAGATTCTCCTGACCAGTATGGATCGGGATGGCACCAAAATCGGCTTTGATCTGGCGTTGACGCGGGCCATCAGTGATGCCGTGACAGTGCCGGTGATCGCATCGGGTGGCGTGGGCAATCTGCAGCACTTGGTCGATGGCGTGGTACAAGGTGGTGCGGATGCCGTGCTGGCCGCCAGTATTTTTCATTTTGCCGAGTACAGCATAGAAGAGGCCAAGCAGTTCATGGCGGATCAGGGCGTAGAGGTTCGGTTATGAGTGATCAATTAGAGCGTCTGGCGGAAGTTCTGGAAGCGAGAAAAACCGCTGACCCGGACTCATCCTATGTAGCCAGGCTCTACAGTAAGGGTCTCGACGCTATCTTGAAAAAAATTGGTGAAGAGGCGACTGAGACCGTCATGGCCGCCAAGGATGGAGATAACAGTAAGATCGTCTATGAGACGGCTGACCTCTGGTTCCATACTTTAGTGCTTCTGGCCCATCAAGGACTGAAACCCCAGGATGTACTGAATGAGCTGGATCGGCGATTCGGTCTTTCCGGGCTGGAAGAGAAGGCTCAGCGGGATAAGTAAGGCACGGGTTAAAAACCCTGCGCAGATAGTTTTTTTCGGTTATTATCAGGTTCTTCCGTAGGTTGCTATCCGTAATCCGGGAGATTGTTTCAGTTGGCAATCCGTTCATTCCGAAACGGGCCGTAGTTTTGAGGTGGAGAAGAATATGGGTTTTGGTGGAATCAGTATCTGGCAGTTGTTGATTGTTCTGGTAATTGTACTGCTGCTGTTTGGAACCAAACGGCT
>JAPHUE010000014.1 GCA_026196795.1 Sedimenticola sp. | reverse complement strand
TCGATTAAGTGGCGGAGAGGCAGGGATTCGAACCCTGGGACCCCGCAAAGGGTCAACTGATTTCGAATCAGTCCCGTTCGGCCACTCCGGCACCTCTCCTTAATGGTCCAGTACAACTGGCGAAACGTCTCTGACGGCATGGCAAGATGTAACGCACACACCGGTCAACCATTCCGACTAGGTATTATCGCTACTGCCGCAGCCCATGACAAACAATTAAAGTCACAAAAAAACAATAAGATAGATATCCCTTAGTGATCCGGTGAAACCTCCATTAGAATGGGGGGTCGATTATACAAAATTCACCTAAGGAACTAGCCGAACAGTAACCTCAGAAGCTACCCTGTTGACTATGCGCAAACTCGCCACTCTCCTTATCTGCCTGCTGTTGGTCAGCTGCAGCATACCGAAACCTCTGATCGAGCGGATCAAAGAGGAGGGGTACCTGACAGTTGTAACACGCAAGAGCCCGACCACTTATTTTAAAGAGAAAGATGAGATTCGCGGTCTGGAGTATGAACTGGTGGAACAATTTGCCGCTGAGCTTGGCGTCAGTGTGAAATACGTTATACCCGAGAGTTTCGATCAGATTATTCCCACCATCACCCGGGGTGAAGCCCATTTTGCTGCCGCCGCACTGACCGTAACCAAGGCACGGGAAGTCGCTGTGCGCTTCACCCCGGAGTACCAGAAGGTTTCCGCTCAACTGATCTACAAATCAGGTAAAAGACGACCCAAAAAGATAACCGATACCATTAAAGGCGATCTGGAAGTATTGGCAGGCAGTAGCCATGAGGAACTTCTTACTCAACTCAAGCAACAGCATCCTGAACTGCGCTGGTCAGCCATGCAGTCCGTGGAGAGTGCCGAATTACTCAATCTGGTGAAAGAGGGCCTGATCGATTACACCATTGCTGACTCCAATGAAGTAGCACTCAGCAAACGTTTTCATCCCGAATTGAAGGTTGCGCTTGAACTGGGTAAAGAGCAGTCATTGGCCTGGGCTTTTCCTCACGCAGAAGACAACAGCTTGTATAAAGCGGCAAAGCAATTCATCAACCGCATCAGAGAAGACGGCTCACTGGAGCAACTACTGGAACGCTACTACGGCTATGTGGAGAAGCTGGGTTTTGTTGATAATCGCACCTTCGCTCGCCATCTGGTACAACGCTTACCGCCCTTGATTCCGCTATTCAAAAAAGCCGGCGAAAAAAACAATCTGGATTGGCAGTTACTGGCTGCTATTGGTTACCAGGAGTCCCACTGGAATCCTGAAGCCGTATCGCCAACGGGCGTCAGGGGCATCATGATGCTAACGGAAGGCACAGCCAAACAGATGGGTGTTGAGGATCGAACTGATATCAAACAAAGCATCAGCGGTGGTGCCCGCTACTTACGCCAAATTGAAAAGAAAATACCGGAGCGCATTCAGGAACCGGACCGTACATGGATGGCACTGGCCAGTTATAACGTTGGCTATGGCCATCTGGAGGATGCCCGGGTACTCACTCAACGCAGTGGAGCTGATCCTGACAAGTGGGCCGACGTCAAACAGCATCTGCCGCTACTGGCAAAAAAGAAATACTACAAAACAGTCAAGTATGGCTTTGCGCGAGGCAAAGAACCGGTTCACTACGTTGATAATATTCGCAGCTATTACGACCTATTGGTATGGCACAATAAAAAACAGAAAAAGAAGAAGATAGAAGCGGTTATCAATACCATGCCAGCCGTACTTTAACCATATCACTCAACGTCGTGACCGAAAAAAACTCCGCAACAATTCTGAGCAGTCATCGGCAAGCACGCCCCCTTCAGCCGCCACCGCATGATTAAACCGCTCATCTGACGGCAAGAGATTAAAAACACTCCCTGCCGCTCCGCCTTTTGGATCCGTCGTACCATACACCACCCGCTTTACACGAGCATGTACGATTGCCCCGGCACACATGGGACAGGGTTCCAGAGTGACATAGAGGGTTGAACCGGGCAGTCGATAGTTGGCAACGTTGTTCCCCGCATCACGCAAGGCCATAATCTCGGCATGGGCCGTAGGGTCATTTGTGGTAATGGGACAGTTCCAACCCTCTCCAATAATTTCACCATCCAGCACCAACACCGCACCAACCGGAACTTCACCCTCCGATTCAGCGCGTTGCGCCAGGATTATCGCCTGGCGCATGAACAGTTCGTCCTGTGCTGGTGAATCAGGTGCGCCAGGATTGTCGCTCTCTGTTACTCCCACTCGATTGTCGCGGGTGGCTTGCTGGAGATATCGTAGGCCACACGTGAGATACCTGTCACCTCGTTGATGATGCGACGAGAGACCAGCTCCAAAAATTCGAATGGCAGATGAGCAAAACGGGCGGTCATGAAATCCACCGTCTCGACGGCACGTAGTGAGACCACGTATTCGTAGCGACGGGCATCACCCACCACACCGACTGACTTGACCGGGAGGAAGACGGCGAAGGCCTGACTTACTTGATCATAGAGATCATGATTGCGCAGTTCCTGAATAAAGATATGATCGGCCAGACGCAGGATATCGGCGTAGCTCTTCTTAACCTCGCCGAGAATACGCACTCCCAGACCCGGCCCCGGGAAGGGGTGGCGATAGACCATCTCCGAGGGCAGACCCAACTCAACACCGATCTTACGCACCTCATCCTTGAATAGCTCGCGCAGCGGTTCCACCAGCTTCAGTTTCATGTAGTCGGGTAGGCCGCCCACATTGTGGTGGGACTTAATGACGTGGGCCTTGCCGGATTTGGCACCGGCTGACTCGATCACGTCGGGATAGATGGTGCCCTGGGCCAAGAATTCGACACCTTCAATCTTGGCCGCCTCTTCCTCGAAGATATCGATAAACAGGTTACCGATAATCTTGCGTTTCTTCTCTGGATCGTCCTCACCGGCCAGGGCATCCAGGAAGCGCTGTTCCGCATCCACCCGAATCACCTTCACACCCATATGCTGGGCAAAGGTGGCCATCACCTGATCACCTTCATGCAGGCGAAGCAGTCCATTATCGACAAAGATACAGGTCAGGCGATCACCGATCGCCTTGTGCAACATGGCGGCAACCACCGAGGAGTCAACGCCACCGGACAAACCAAGCAATACCTTGCCCTTGTCACCCACTGTCTCGCGGACATGGGTAATGCTGTCTTCTATAATACTGGCCGGATTCCACAGCGCCTCACAGCCACAGATCTCAAACAGGAATCGTTCCAGGATTCGGCCGCCCTGTCGGGTATGGGTGACTTCAGGGTGAAACTGAATACCATAGAAGCCACGCGACTCATCTGCCATGCCGGCCAACGGGGCGTTATCGGTCTCCGCGATGACGCTGAACCCTTCTGGCAACGCCTCAACCCGGTCCCCATGACTCATCCAGACATCCAGCAGTCCATAGCCTTCCGGGGTGGTGTGATCCTCAATATCACGCAGTAATTTTGAATGACCCCGCGCCCTGACTTGAGCATAACCGTATTCATGGGCATCTGAACCCGCTACCGCTCCACCCAATTGCGCCGCCATAGTCTGCATGCCATAGCAGATACCCAGCACCGGCACGCCCAGTTCAAACACCATATCAGGCGCACGGGGCGTATCATCAGCGGTCACAGACTCAGGACCACCGGAGAGTATGACACCGGCAGGATTCTGCTCTCGAATAGCCTCTTCACAGTTATCGTAAGGCCAGATCTCGCAATAGACACCGGCCTCACGGACCCGGCGAGCAATCAGCTGCGTGTATTGGGATCCAAAATCGAGGATCATGATGCGATGTGCGTGGATATCCTGATTAGTCATAGTCTGCATTCCAACCGTTCTGAAACGAAAGAACCGCAGAAGGGTAAGGCATTTGCTCCAACCTTCCTGCGGTTTTTGATTATTGCCGTTAAACCATCAACTCTGTCGATAATTTGGGGCTTCCTTGGTAATGGTCACATCATGTACGTGCGACTCCCGCATACCGGCATTGGTCACCCGCACAAACTCGGGCTTGGTGCGCATGTCATCAATCGTGGCACAGCCGGTATAGCCCATGCTGGCACGAATTCCACCATTCAGCTGGGTGATCACATTGATCAGAGGCCCTTTGTAAGGCACCCGACCTTCAATACCTTCTGGAACCAGCTTGTCAGCCTCCTTGGTATCCTCCTGGAAGTAGCGATCACTGGAACCATTTCTGGCCTGCATCGCACCCAGACTACCCATACCCCGGTATGCCTTATAGGAGCGGCCCTGATAGATTTCCACCTCGCCCGG
>JAPHUE010000162.1 GCA_026196795.1 Sedimenticola sp. | reverse complement strand
GAACCGATACCATAGATCTCCGTCAACGCGATTACGGCGTGCTTACGATCCGGGATGTTGACGCCTGCAATACGGGCCATCGGGTAACTCCTGAATATACAATTATCAGCTCACGTCGAGCGCGGTGAACGCACAACTTTAACTGGATTTCTAAACTAAATCAAGCGAAAAAGCACTCAGCCCTGACGCTGCTTGTGTCTAGCTTCTTTGCAGATCACGCGTACAACGCCATTGCGCCGGACGATCTTACAATTTCTGCAAATCTTCTTTACAGACGCCCTTACTTTCATGACTCAATCTCCAAAAAATACGGTGGAATCCGATCAGTATTAGCGCAAGAGACCTGCGCCACCACCTTTAAGATTCGCTTTCTTCATCAGTCCTTCATACTGGTGCGACATCATATGAGCTTGCACCTGCGCCATGAAGTCCATGACAACAACAACAATAATCAACAAGGATGTGCCACCAAAATAGAACGGAACATTCCAGCCAACAATCAAAAATTCTGGCAACAAACAAACGGCCGTAATATAAATTGCGCCCGCCATTGTTAACCGCGACATCACTTTATCAATATAACGCGCCGTCTGATCGCCCGGTCTGTAACCAGGAATAAATGCTCCAGAACGCTTTAGGTTATCTGCTGTCTCTTTCGAATTAAACACCAACGCGGTGTAGAAAAAGCAGAAAAATATAATCGCCATAGCATACAGAAGCACATAAAGCGGCTCACCTGGAGCAATCTTTCCAACAATATCTTGCAACCAACGCATGTTTTCCTGTGTACCCAGCCACTGACCCAGGGTAGACGGAAACAAAATAATACTTGACGCAAAGATCGGTGGTATTACGCCCGCCATATTAAGCTTCAAAGGCAAGTGACTGCTTTGCGCAGCAAACATCTTTCTGCCTTGCTGTCGTTTTGCGTAGTTGACCGTGATGCGCCTCTGCCCACGCTCAACGAAAACAACAAAAGCCGTTACTGCAACAGCCAATGCAAAGAGCACCAAGACTGTTAGCGCGTTCATTTCGCCAGTACGAACCAGCTCTAGCGTTCCACCAATAGCCGAAGGCAAACCAGCAACAATGCCAGCAAAGATAATCAGCGAGATACCGTTACCTAAACCACGTTCCGTAATCTGCTCGCCCAGCCACATAAGAAACAGTGTGCCAGTTACCAGCGAAACCGCCGCGGTCAAAATAAATCCTGGCCCCTGCAGTGACACCACAGGTACACCACCTGCCTGTTGTGACTGTAGTGCGATCGCAATACCTACAGCCTGGAAGGTTGCAAGAACAACCGTACCATAACGGGTGTACTGAGTGATTGTCCGACGCCCTTGCTCACCCTCTTTCTTAAGCTGCTCAAGTTTTGGTACGACCGACGTCATTAACTGCATAATAATAGACGCAGAAATGTACGGCATAATGCCGAGCGCAAAGAGACTTGCGCGTTCCAGCGCACCACCCGAGAACATGTTAAACATGTCCAATATGCTGCCCTGCTGTTGATCAAACAATACAGCAACCGCAGCCGGGTTTACGCCCGGAACAGGGATAAATGTACCAATACGAAAGACCAGCAACGCTCCTATTACAAACAGTAAGCGCTGCCGAAGTTCGGTAAATTTACCAGCACCGGCAAGTCCGCCGGAATTTGCACCCTGCCCGGCCATTTATTCCTCGATTTTCCCGCCAGCCGCTTCGATAGCTGCACGCGCACCTTTAGTCACGCGTAGCCCTCTTACAGTCACAGCACGTTCAACAGCGCCAGAAAGAATAATCTTTGCACGCTTCATGCTATAAGGGAGAACATCAGCTTCATGCAGTGATTTCATATCAATGACATCACCTTTGATCTTTGCCAACTCATCCAAACGCACTTCAGCGGTGACTCGCCCCTTGCGAGAAGTGAATCCAACCTTAGGCAAACGGCGTTGCAGTGGCATCTGACCACCCTCAAAGCCCACCTTGCTGAAGCCACCAGAACGAGACTTCTGACCTTTATGTCCTCGACCAGCCGTTTTGCCCAGTCCGCTACCTATACCGCGACCTACGCGCTTGGCATCCTTGACTGAACCTTCTGCTGGCTTAATGGTATTCAGACGCATATCAAGCCTCCTCAACCTGAACTAGATAGTTCACTGTATTTACCATGCCACGTGTCGCTGGCGTATCTTCCACCAATACACTATGACGAATGCGCCGTAACCCTAAACCACGAACGCAGGCCTGGTGACTTTTGAGTCGACCATTAATGCTGCGCATCAAGGTGACTTTCATCATTTTCTTTTCGCTCATGACTTACCCCAGGATCTCTTTAACCGACTTGCCACGCTTAGCGGCTACGGTTTCAGGATCAGTCATCTCGGTCAACGCATTAACAGTTGCGCGAACCACGTTGATTGGATTATTAGTGCCGATACATTTCGCTAGTACGTTATGCACACCAACAGCTTCGCAAACTGCGCGCATCGCACCGCCAGCAATAATACCGGTACCATCTGAAGCAGGCTGCATATAAACCTTTGCAGCACCGTGGCGACCTATCAGCGGATACTGCAAAGTACCGCTGTTAAGTTTGGCTGTACGCATATTCTGACGCGCATTTTCCATTGCTTTCTGAATGGCTATAGGCACCTCACGAGCTTTACCACTCCCGAAACCTACTTTGCCATTACCATCACCAACGACTGCGAGTGCAGCGAAGCCGAATACACGACCACCTTTGACTACCTTTGCCACTCGATTTACATTGATGAGCTTTTCGATCAGATCATCACCTTCCGGCTTTTCGTTAAACTTTGACATAGCCCGCCCCTTAGAACTTAAGACCGTTTTCGCGGGCAGCGTCAGCTAACGCCTTGACCCGGCCGTGATATTTAAAACCCGCACGATCGAAAGCGACGCTCTCGATTCCAGCAGCCTTCGCACGCTCAGCAATCACTTTACCAACAACTGCTGCGGCACTGCTGTTACCGGACGCACCCTCAATCTCTGCCTTAATACTCTTCTCGACAGTAGATGCACTTGCAATCACCTGCGATCCGTTTGGCGCGATAACCTGGGCATACATATGCTTAGGGG